>JANQRM010000419.1 GCA_028284565.1 Anaerolineae bacterium
ATATGGAATGATATTTCTCTATTTGGATAATAAAGCAATCAAAGCACTAAAATGCTTTCAAACAGGACTAAATATCATTAAAAATATGTCTGTTGGAACGCCTCCAAAAGGCTATTTTGCAGTTTTTTATCAAATGATGAGCCTAACTCTACTTGAATTGCATTCATGGGAATCTGCGAAATATTATGCTGAGTGGTCTTATAGACTTCGTCAAGATGAGGAGAATGAATTAGAAATAGCTTTCACGATACATCTTCTTGCAAGAGCAGAAGTAGGTCTGCAGAATTACGAAAAGGCAAGAAAGTTATGGAACGTTGCTTTGATGAATCTAAATAAATTAAAACACACAAATAGGAAAAAAGTTCTTCAAGAAGACATTTATCGGGGTCTAGAAGGATTAGATAGTCCAATATAATTGTTTACTATTGAAAAACCGACATATTGGCATGTCGGTTTTTCAATTATGTTTATGCTGGAGGATATGGAGGGATTCCGGGTCCACCTGCTTTGAACATCGTTAGTCTCCAATGACTTATTGAACGATGTTTTCAGCATCTCAAAGCACGACTTCAATTCGACCTAATTGCGACATGTTTTCGCCGTGATACCGACACAATTGCTGATTGGGGTGAGATAATGAGTTTTTAGGGGTTATGGAAAAGAAGAACGACCCGTTTCAGGTCGTTTCTTGAATATAATTTGCTACCTCTTAATCAAATAATATCGCCATCATCACGGCATCGACATACTCGCCGTATTTATAATATGCCTCTCGACGGATGCCCTCTTCCACAAAGCCCAACTTGCGATAGAGATGGTATCCGCTTTCATTGTGTGTATAAACTTCCAATTCGAGACGGTGGACGATGGGGTTGTTCTTTGCCCACTGGATCATTGTTAGCATCATAGCTGTCCCGATGCCTTGCCCGCGATAATCGGGATGTACATCAATGCCCAAGCCCACTGTACGCTCTGTTGCTGAGCGTGTCGAACCACCACAACTACAATGCCCAACAATTTGGTCATCCACCACTGCAACGAGGATATGACAGTTCGCTTGATGGACGCATTGTTCCATGAGATAGCGTTGCTCTTCCAAGGTGCGTGTGAATTCGCCTTTGGAATAGGTAATCATATTATTCGGTTCGTTAGCAATCCGTCGGCGATGGTCGATAATCTGCTGGGCATCCTCAACGCGCGCTGGGCGGACGATAAAATTAACCACAATTTAATTATCTGTCTGTTCAGGGAGGTCAAGGTCTTCTGCTTTTGTGGCGATTGTTCCTGCATCCCCTCGATATCCATGCGCTTGATAGTCTTGAATATCCTGAATCATCTTATGTAAATGGGCAATTTTTTCATCTTCCAAGATAGTCGTCAGTTCTTCCAAGGTGTCGATCAAACCCTGAATCATATAGGGTGAATCGGGTGGGGCGACTTCGAGGGCAATTGGCAAGACTTCGTTGGCGAGTTCGTATTTACCCAAAGCCATCCGTGAGACAATCAAATCCGCATAACCCCAATAATTATCCACTTCGGCGAGCGATTCGGCGGCGGCGAGTTTCTCCACTCGTTCATAGGTCTTCAACATGCGCTCTCGTTCACCCCGTTTGAGATAAAGAAACGCCAGATTCCCAAATCCATACGATGAATACGGCGTGACTTCTGTTGCCTTCCGATAGGCATAGATCGCTTGCTCAATTTGTCCCCGACGACGATATAAACCACCCAAAACACCCCACCATGACTCGCCATCGTCATCCACCAATTTCGGTGAAATCTCTAAGGCACGGAGCAAGAAGTTTTCTGCTTGATTCAGATGTTTGTCGCGATCTAATCCCTCGTCCTCATGCTCGCCAATCCGCCGATACACAAAGCCCAATCCAGCCAGCGCAGGGGCAAAATCTGGCTCCAATTCACGCGCACGATTGAAGTGCATCTCCGCTTTCTCAAGGTCGCCACTTTGCACATAGATATACCCAAGCCGATAACGAATAACCGGGTTCTCTGGCGCAAGCTCTAAGGCACGGCTATAGGAGTTAATTGCGCCAACATAATCTTGGGCGCGGTACTGGCGTTCAGCCAATGGAAGCAACGATTGGGCGCGCAAGGCATCTGCAGTCTTTCTGCGTTGATCTGCCTCACGTGATTCTAAGTCGGACTGAGTTTGTCGCGCTTCATCGGAGAGTTCTTTACGCAAGGTCGCCGCACTTGTTTCCAACTCATGACGTAGATTTTCTAGGGCTTCAGCTTGTTGTTTCATATCATCAGCAAAGCGTTCCCGTGCTTGTGCCAATTCCCGTTGTGCCGATTCCAAGCGACGCAATCCCAAGAACCCTCCTGCTACCACCAACACCGGAATCACGACACCGACGACACTTGTCACGGCTTCAAATAACCCAAAGAGGTTCAACGCAAGGTCAACGGATTTATCCGCTTCATCCGCCGTGGCTTCGGCAGACAACGCGGCTTCTTCGGCACGGCGGGCGGCATCTTCAGCTTGATCAAGGATCAGCTGTAGTGGATTTTCAGGATCATTATTCTCTTCGTCTTGTGCCAACAAAGGCAATCTTGCAAGAGCCAAGATGATAATTAAAATAAGAAGAACAAAACGGCGCATAATTGCCTCGTTTTCAGCATGTGGATGTTCTGCTTCGGATTGTATCATAGGTAAGGATATTGAGGCGAATAGAAGGCGATAAAACGATGACTCATCCCCTAGTGAAGCAACTCCGATTTGCTCGTAGCGAATGGCAACGCGGATTAGAAGGTGTATCACTCGAAGAAGGCAAACGACGCTTTGAACCCATGAATTGCATCAGCTGGATGATTGGGCATCTGGCAAACCAAGAACAACGCTACTGGCTAGAATTCACCGGCAATTCGATTCTCAGCCCCGAACTCGCTCAATTCGGCTTTGGCAATCCAGCCAGCACACCCAATATTGATGACACGTGGAACTGGTGGCATCAAGTTACCTCAGCATCCAATGCCTATTTAGAAACACTCACAACAGCGACCTTAGAGGGCTATTGGGAATATCAAGGCAAGCCCATGCGAGAAAATATTGGCACGATGATGTACCGTATGATTCATCATTACTGGTTTCATCTCGGCGAAGGCATGGCAGTTCGACAACTGTTGGGACACACTGACTTACCCCAATTCGTCGGCAATATGTCATCAGCAGGTTATGAGCCTCATTGACTTAGAGACTGTACACTTAACACACCTAGCGATATCAACAAGGTCAAGACAACACTCCAACTGACTGCACCAATTGCCATCCAAAGGAACAAACGTCGGGGTTGGATATTCAGCGAAAGTCCGACAATTGTGCCAAGTTGCGCGCCCAAAGTCATAGGAGCCAGCAAACCAAACCCAACAACTCCAAAGCGTTGCCAGATACGATAAAGACGGCTATTTGCATCTAGTGAAGATTGTCTATCCTCAGATCCCCAGCGTTTTATCACCCAAGCTCGAATGCGCTCACCGGGTAATAAGACGACGAGTATCCCCGTCAGATAACTGAGTGTGGTGACAGCAATAATAACTAGCGGAGATAGTCCTAAAACCAAGCCAGCAGGAATCGCCGACCAGAATGAGAAAAACGCCAGCCCAAATATCCCACCCATCGCAGGAAGTTGTGAGAAAAAGTCTTCCATATCTAGTGAACTCATAAAAGTCAAACGTCATGAGTATATACTTAAGGGATACGAATCAACACACACGACTTAATAAGCATTCCATCAGAAATCTCAGACATGCTTGATTCCGCTCTCACAACTCTATACACTAAGATAAAGTGAATGTGAAACGCAATGCTCCAAGACAAATTTGACCGTCCTCTGCGTGACCTAAGAATTTCGGTAACAGACCGATGCAATTTCCGCTGTACCTATTGCATGCCAGCCGAAATTTATGGCGAACGCTATCAGTTCCTGCCCAAACCCCAGCTCCTGACCTTTGAGGAAATTACACGCCTCACCAAAATCATCGTGCGATTGGGGGCAGTTAAGTTGCGTCTGACAGGTGGCGAACCCCTCGTCCGACAAAACCTAGAAAACCTCATAGCGATGCTCTCAGTAATTGATGGCGTAGATGACATGGCACTCACCACCAATGCCTACTTTTTGCCAGAAAAAGTCGAAGCTCTGAAAGATGCCGGACTCCAACGCTTGACCATCAGCCTCGACACGTTGGATGATGAGATTTTCCGACAGATGAATGGCAATCGTTCAGGTGTGGATAAGGTACTTGAAGGAATGCAAGCCGCTGTTGATGCTGGATTCCATCCGCTCAAAATCAACGCGGTTGTCCAACGCGGAGTCAATGACCACACGATTGTTGATTTGGCACGCTGGGCAAAAGAGCAGGGGCATATCGTACGCTTTATCGAGTATATGGATGTCGGCAATCGCAACGGCTGGAAACTCGATCATGTCATACCCGCGAAAGAAATTGTCGCCACGATTCATGCTGAAATGCCACTCGAACCCGCCGATGTAAATTATTATGGCGAAGTCGCCCAACGCTATCGCTATGCAGATGGCGAAGGTGAAATCGGCTTAATTACATCGGTTACGCAACCCTTCTGCGGTTCATGCACACGGATGCGCCTCTCACCAGAAGGGCAAATCTTCACCTGTTTATTCGGCACAAAAGGCACAGACCTGCGCGCACCCCTCCGTGATGGAGCAAGCGATGACGAAATCGAAGCCATCATTCGCAATACATGGGGACACCGCATAGACCGCTATTCTGAGATTCGCACCTCACTCACGCCTCAACAACGCAATGACCGCCAAAAAGTCGAGATGTATCATATCGGAGGCTAATCATCCATTATGTCGAATCCGGTCTGAATCAACGCTTTGCCTTCAAACTCACACGTTCAGAGACCAATTATATTGTCAATTAAACTAATTCTCGCAGACCCAAATAGCAATATTGCTTCCGCTTGGGAGAAGTATTTTGCTGAACTCCCAAATGTCACTATCATCACTGGCAGATTTCAAAGTGTTGCTGAGTTTGATTGCATGGTCAGTCCTGCCAACTCCTTTGGATTGATGGATGGTGGGGTGGATGCCGCCATTATCAACTTTTTTGGTGAACGATTGATGAGAGACGTTCAGCAATTTATCCTTGATGAATATTTAGGCGAACAACCTGTTGGCACATCGTTTGTTATTGAGACTCATCACCCAAAACATGCTTGGCTTGCACATACGCCAACGATGCGTGTTCCAATGGAAATTGCCCATACGGATAATGTCTATTTGGCAATGTGGGCGATGTTACGAGCGGTGCATCAACATAATCAACAACATCCACAGAAAATCAACAGGGTCCTTTGCCCCGGACTAGGAACTGGAGCAGGGCATGTTCCCGGACGTGAAGCCGCACGTCAAATGGCGTTGGCATATCAAAACTTTCTAAATCCACCTCAATACATTGACTGGCGATTGGCGAATCAACGGCAAGCTGAGATACGGTTCGGTGGAGATATGGGATTACGTTTTCCTCCAATGAGCTAGGAAAAAACATGCTAAACACCTACAATCAATCCAACTTCACCATTCGCTGTGAATGGGGCAGGCGTGGGGTCGATGTGCTGGCTCCGTTGAGCGATGCCGTCATCATTGTGGATACGCTATCCTTCTCAACCAGTGTGGACATCGCCACATCCAATGATGCGACTGTCTTTCCCTTCTTCTCCACGGAAATCACCGCTCAAGATTATGCTACCGAAAAAGACGCACTCCTCGCCGGACACAATGAAGAAGGTTATACGCTTCGTCCATCATCATTAGTGGATATACAAGCTGGGACTCGTCTCGTCTTACCTTCCCCCAATGGCTCAACTTTGTCTAGTCTCACAGGGGGAACACTCACTTTTGCCGGATGCCTACGTAATGCTCAAGCAGTCGCCACAGCAGTACAAGAACAATATCAACAGATAACAGTCATCCCAGCCGGAGAACGCTGGAAAGATGATAAAACCCTCCGTCCTGCATTAGAAGATTGGCTAGGTGCAGGCGCAATCATCCACTATCTACAAGGTGACAAATCACCCGAAGCTACCTCTGCCGAAATCGCCTTTTTGCATTACAAAGATAAACTCTTGGAAACACTCCAAAGCATCGGCTCTGGCATTGAACTCATCGACAAAGGCTATCCACAAGATGTCCTTCTCGCCAGCCAACTCAACGTTAGCACCGCCGTCCCACGTTTAATCACTCGGGCATATAGATCAGCTTAGGGGTCGCAAAGACTTTTACAGGGAATTCCATCATTGTCATTATCAAACGCCCACAGCCACAAGTTTATAGTTGATAACGGGCTTCTTCACACAGGGTCATATCGCCACACCGCCGATTACAATCACAAGTAAAACCATCTGTCTGCGGTAGGACAGACTCATTAATTTCCGATAGCATATTCAAAGTGTCGAGGAATTCCTCAGCGTGCAATGTGGTATCCAAGTATCACGATACATCGCCACATAATCGGCTTCACCGAATTCATGAAACCATAGCATTTGTTTTATCATTCAATACAAGATAGGCTTTATCAAATAATTCCTTTAAAATATGAAAACCACTTATCATACTACAAAATTCAGAACATATGTTTTAATCTGGTATGAGTATCGTCATAATTTCCTCACCCAACGCATAATAAGCTTAAACAAAAATACTAATCACCCTTTTATACCCTGTTTATCACGGCTCAAATTCATCACTTTTTCTCATCCTTCTTTACTTTCCCACTTTCAACTCACAACCTACTCACACATTACTTGGCACTCATTACTTTCTACTTTTCTCGCTTCATTCTTAAACTCCCGATAAAATACACCCGCTATACTGACACAATATTTTTTGCCAATAACATTTCATAACTAGGATTTTTCTATGGCTACTCTCGCCTCTTCCCGCTTCCAAGATATTGCCGAAGACACCTACAAAAAACGCATTCGCTCATGGACTCTTTATGACTGGGCAAATTCAGCCTTTGCCACCACCATCCTCGCCGCCATGTTGCCTGTCTATTACAGTAGTGTCGCTGGTGCAACGCTCCCTACAGAAGCCATTGCCACCGCCTACTGGAGCTTAACGCTCAGTATCTCATTATTCATTGTTGCTATCTTATCGCCCATTCTCGGCACAGTCTCCGATGTTATGCGTGGCAAAAAACGTTTCCTGTCGATATTCATTGGCTTTGGTGTCGTTGCTACTGGCTTGCTCGTCTTTGTTGGTACAGGTGACTGGTTACTGGCTTCTATCCTCTTCATTCTCGGACGCATTGGTTTTGGTGGTGCAAATGTCTTTTACGATGCGCTATTACCCCATGTCGCTCGTGAAGAAGACCAAGATGCCGTTTCCACTCGCGGTTATGCTATGGGGTATCTTGGTGGTGGAATTTTGCTGGCTATCAATGTTGTTATGTTCATTAGTATTCCCGATAGCTTGTTTGAAAATGCTGGTGTTCGTTTGTCCTTCCTCAGTGTTGGCATCTGGTGGCTGGTTTGGTCAATCCCCATCCTCCGTAATGTACCTGAACCACCGTCCGCATCAGCTGTATTATCAGCTGGACAAAGTGTTATCGGTGAAAGTCTGAGTCGTCTCCGCCAGACCTTTCCTGATTTACGTCAATATGGTGAATTGTTCAAATTTCTCGTGGCTTTCCTCATCTATAATGATGCCATTGGCACGATTATCGGTTTGGCGGCAATTTATGGCGCAGAACTTGGCTTTGGCACATTAGAACTCGTTGCCGCATTATTGCTTGTGCAATTCGCAGGCATTCCCTTTAGTCTAATCTTTGGTCGCCTTCCAGATAAAAATCATCCCCGACGGGCTTTCTTTCTGGCTTATATCCTATTTAACCTTGTTGCTCTCCCACTCGTTGGCATTCTCGGCGCACAATTACTTCCGACTGACATTACAGGTAATCCACCCCCTGCTTATGAAACTGTCGATAACTACTTCGGACAAGGTAGCTATGTTGTTGGTCATGAAGGCTTCTTGCAATCTGGTGAATGGGAAGATTTGAATGTTTCTGGTGATGATTTAGTTGGTGAAGGTCTCATGGCAAGTTTGACTACCTTGCTCTCTGGACGTCCAGATGATGTCGTCTATGCTCAGACGCAGGCTATTGATTCTCAAATCGATTTTGCATTGAATGGTCAAGCAGTTGAGATTACGCATAGTGTTGGTCCCGATCATGGAGTCTGGGCTGTTGAAGTCGATGGAGAACTTCTCACGACTACCGAAACTGTAGATAATGCAGAAGTCGAAACGCCTGTTGTGATTAATATGTACAACGAAACCCCACGTTTTGGTGAGCGTACCACGATTTCAGTTGATGAACCCGGACAATACACCCTCAGTCTGATAAATATTGAAGATGCCAATGGCAATAGTACAGGTAATATCGCAACGATTGTTCAGCTCGAGGTCCTGCAACCCATCCGCCAAAGTAGCCTTGTGACGATATTAGGCATTCTCCTTGCGATACAAGTCTTGGCATATCTCTTCGCTCGTACTTTACACACTCGCTTCCAAGGATTGGCTGAAACTCTCGATACTCGTCGGTCAATCTTGTTGTCCTTATTGGTCTATGGTGTCGTCGCCACATGGGGATTCATTCTGAATGCAACTATCGAATTTTGGTTGTTGGCATTCATGGTCGCGATTGTTCAAGGTGGTAGTCAAGCTCTCAGCCGTAGCTTCTACGCTAGCTTATCGCCTGCCTCAAAAAGTGGTGAATTCTTCGGCTTTTTCAGCATCATGTCCAAGTTCTCTGCGATTACTGGTCCTTTGCTCTTTGCACTAGCAGTTGCACTCTTTGGTAGCAGTCGTCCCGCGATTTTGAGCCTCATCGCACTTTTCTTCATTGGTGGTTTTCTACTTACTCGTGTGGATGTCGAAAAAGGTCAGCGTCTTGCCCGTGAAGAAGATGCGAAAGTATTTGGATCAGCCGAAGCAACTACGTAGAAGGGTGTATAATGGATGTGAAATTAATCACATATTCTGAATGACGTTTTCATGACGAATGATTTACCACAAATTATGCCCGGAGCCTTGCCCTACTTTCATCGTGGTGGGGCAGTGGGCTGTTTAATTTTACACGGCTTTATGGCATCACGCGGAGAGGTCGGCTGGCTCGGTGAATACTTAGCAGAACAGGGCTATACCGTATATGTGCCACGTTTGCCGGGACATTCGATTAATCCCCATGATATGAAACGGATGCGCTGGCAAGACTGGTATGCTCAAGCCCTAGATAGCTATCATATTCTGCAACAACAATGTGACAAGATTTTTCTTATCGGGCATTCAATGGGTGGTTTATTGGCAAGTTTGTTAGCAACGGCTGTTCCAGCAGATGGACTGGTCATTGCTGGCTCACCGATTCGTATTCCCAATAATCAAATGCGATTTGCGCGTTTGGCAAGCCTCTTTCGTGCCTTTACATATCATCCAACAGGCGAACCTCTGCAAGGGACCGTTAAAGCAGAGCAAGAACGTCGAGGTGAGTCGGTGATAGGAAGAGTGAATTATATCCCGTGGTCAAGCCGAGCAGTACATGAACTCTATCTGCTCATCAAGATTGCCTACGACTTCCTTCCACAAATAAAAATGCCAACGGGTTTAGTCTATGCCATACAAGATGAAACTATTCTATGGGGCGACCATGAAATCGTCGCTGAACGACTAGGAACTTCAGAGGTAGAGACCTATATAATTGAACAAGGTGGACACATCATTTTCCAAGATACAGGGCGAGAAGAAGCCTTTCATGCTGTTGGTGACTTTATTCGTCAACAAGTAGGACTTTTTTCCTAGTCAATATCTGCCTTAATTCTTCTATTTCATTCTCATGCTATAGTAGCTCTTATAGAATATGAATGACCTCAGCTTATGGCGAGATCGCGTTGCAGGGTTAGGATTGATACAAACATGGCTTTTCGTACCTTATGGATTAATGAACCCCATCTCATCGGGACGGTCTATAGTGGCAATGTGTCATTGACTGACCTAGAGATGTCGATGTTGGAATATTTAGGCGTATTGCAATCGCATAAAGTCTATATTTTGCTCGATTTTTCGCAGGCAGTGCATGTACCAACTTCGATATTACGCTTATCTTCTATGAGTCTCGTCATGAATCATGCCAACACCCAATGGTTGGGGATAGTCAGTACAAATCAGATGGTGAGTAATACCACACGTCTCCTTGTGCGACAAAAAATCAAAATGTTCTCTGATAGAAATTCGGCAATAGGCTTCCTCCGTGGGATGGCACGGCTTGATTTGGGTGTCAAGCTGGCAACATAAAGCATTCATGATGAATTGCTAAAAATCCTATATACCTGTTTACAGATGAGATGTTTTCTCGTATCCTGTACATATCGCAAAGTAAATTTGAAAGGTGTGCGTGATGAACAATTGCATCTGGGTTTCTGAGGTGACCCGCTCTTTCCTTATGTAGCCTTAAGTAGGCAATATCGCGCTCCCCCTCCCACACTTCTCCAATTTGAAGATATTTACCAACGATAGCTGTTGATTCCGGTTTGGTGAAAGCAGAATCAACGGTACAATCACGCTTTGCTACTCAACAACTGACACATGGAGAAAAAACGAAAACTCATGACTCAAGCCTATAATCCCCAAGCCATTGAACCCAAATGGCAAGCACAATGGGAAAACGACCAACTGTATCGTGCACAAGTGGATTGGGATAAGCCCAAGCATTATGCGGTGACGATGTTGCCATATCCATCTGGTGACTTACATATCGGGCATTGGTTTGCGATGACTCCGCCTGATGCCCGCGCCCGCTATATGCGAATGAAGGGCTACAATGTGATGTTCCCCATGGGCTTTGATGCCTTTGGACTACCAGCTGAGCAAGCCGCAATTAGCCGCAACATCCATCCATGGAAATGGACTTATGCCAATATCGAACGGATGCGGAAGCAGATGAAGACAATGGGAACGATGTTCGATTGGGAACGAGAAGCCATCTCCTGTACGCCAGAGTATTACAAATGGACGGAGTGGTTCTTCAAGACCTTCTATGAGAATGACCTAGCCTATCGTGGTGAAGCACTGGTCAATTGGTCAGAGACATTACAGACCGTGCTGGCGAATGAACAGGTTATCGATGGTAAAGATGAACGCACTGGGCAACCAGTGATTCAGAAGATGATGACACAATGGTTCTTCCGCATTACGAAATATGCCGAAGAATTGCTGAACTTTGATAAGCTGGATTGGCCCGACTTTATCCGCATTATGCAGACCAACTGGATTGGACGCAGTGAAGGTGCGAAGGTGGTCTTCAAAACAGAGAGCGATGATTCCATTGAAATCTTCACAACCCGCCCAGATACACTGTGGGGCGCGACCTTTATGGTGCTGGCTCCTGAGCATCCCTTAGTCGATAAAATCACAACGGATGAGCAACGTGCGGAAGTTGATGCCTACATCGAACATGCACAATCGGCTACGGAGATTGAACGGCTGGCAGAAGACCGTGACAAAACAGGTGTCTTCATTGGAGCGTATGCCATCAATCCGGTCAATGATGAGCATATCCCCATCTGGATAGCCGATTATGTCATGATCAGTTATGGGACAGGCGCGATTATGGCAGTGCCTTATGGCGACCAACGTGACTTTGAATTCGCCAAAAAGTTCGGCTTACAAATCACACCTGTAGTTATTCCAGAAGGGGAAGAGGAAGCTCCCAACCCTGATGATATGGATGAAGCCTATGCTGGTCCCGGCGTGATGGTCAATAGTGGAGCGATTGATGGCATCGCCCACAATGGGCAAAAAGGTCGTTGTCACCTGAAGCTTCGAGTCCCCTTGAGTAGAACTGGGGTCCCCTGAAGGAGACGAGGCACAGCTACCCAGGGCCAGTG
>JANQRM010000433.1 GCA_028284565.1 Anaerolineae bacterium
GCTGGGGGGGCATGGGCGTGGTGTACCTCTGTTATGATCACGAACAACGCGAACCGATTGCCATCAAGAGCTTTCAGGGACGCTTCCTCAACAATGAAAAAGCCGTCGCCCGTTTCTTCCAAGAGGCGGCAACATGGGTACACTTAGAGAAGCATCGCCATATCGTCCAAGCACGCCTCGTCCAAAACATCGCAGAACGTCCCCACATCTTCCTAGAACACATCTCTGGATTAGAAGGTGTCGGGGTCGATTTACGCAGTTGGATTGATAACAAACGCCTCGATACCAAGCAATCGATTCTCTTCGGCTTACATATCGCGCTTGGGATGCAACACGCTATTCAGAAGATGCCCAACCTCGTCCATCGAGATTTGAAGCCGGGCAATGTCTTGGTGACCCACGATGGTATCGCCAAAGTGACCGATTTCGGCTTGGTGCGCTCCCTCGACTTGCTAGAAATACCCGACAATGGCGACCGCGTTGATGACCCCATTGAACAAGACTTTCGTCTCACCCGCGTCGGAGCTGTCGTCGGGACTGCCGCCTATATGTCCCCCGAACAATCCAAGTCGATTGATGTCGATATGCGCTCCGATATTTATTCCTTCGGCTGTGTATTGTATGAGATGCTCACAGGCAAGACTGTCTTCAAAGCCAAAGGCATCGAAGCATGGACGAAAGCCCATCTCAATCAACAACCCACCTTCTCCAAATCCATGCGGGAGAAATTACCCAAAGAATTACGTGAGTTAGTGTTACTCTGCCTCGCCAAGAATCCCGATGACCGCCCGCAGAAATGGGGCGATATTGTGAATGCACTCTCGCATGCCTATCAAGAACTCACCCAAGAGATGCCCGTCCTCGAAGTTACCGGACCCATGCTCGAAGCTAGTGAATTAATGGACAAAGGCTACTCCCTCACAGAGCTGGGACGCTATGAAGAAGCCCTCCAAGCCTATGACGAAGCTATCGGTCTACAACCCAATTCCAGCGAGACATGGGCATCATGGGCGCGCAAAGGACGGACGTTGCGACTCCTCCAACGCTATGATGAAGCCTTGCAATGTTACGATACCGCGCTCGATTTGCATCCCAAATATGCATGGGCATGGAACGGCAAAGGCATCATCCTAGACCGCACGGATAACCTCGACGGCGCACTTGAATGCTTTGAGATGGCGACCCAACTCAACGCCAACGATGTCTGGTATTGGTACAATCGGGGCGATGTCCTTCAGAAGATGGAACGCTACCCCGAAGCTATTCACATGATTAAACGAGGCTTGAAGATTAACCCCAAACACCCCAACAGCTGGGCGAAACTGGGACAAATCTACCGCCTCCAGAAAAATTATGTCGATTCAGTGGATGCTTACCAGAAAGCCATCCGTCACAAACCCGATTATGCGTGGGCGCACAACGGAGCTGGCTTATCCCTCAAGGCACTCGGACGCAACGAAGAAGCCATGATGAGCTTCAAACGCGCCTCCCGCTATCAACCCCAAGTTGTCTGGCATTGGTATAACCTGACAGAAATTCTGGTCGATATGCAACGCTACCATGATGCTGTGCAACCTGCTCAGGAAGCCATTCGCGCCGACGGAATGCTCGCCAGCGCATGGGGTAAGCTCGGTCAAGTCTTGCGTTATGTTAACCGTTTCGATGAAGCCCTGTCTGCCTACAACAAATCCATCGAAATCGACCCCGAATATGATTGGGCAGTTAATGGCAAAGGCATCGTCCTAGAACGACTCGGTAAATATGAAGAAGCCCAAGCCTGTTATCTACGTGCCACCGAACTCAATCCGGATAGTGGCTGGTCGTGGTACAACCTCGGCAATGTCATGGTGATACTGGGTCAATACGACACTGCCATCACCCATCTGGAAAAAGCCATTGAACTTGACGAAAACGACGCGCGCAGTTGGGCGATTTTAGGCAAAGCCTATCGCTATCTCAAGCAATATGACAAATCACTCAATGCCTGTGACAAAGCCCTCGACATCCTACCTGCCTACGCATGGGCATGGAACGAAAAGGGCAACACACTCGAAAACTTGTCACGCTATGAGGAAGCCCTAGTCGCCTTTGGCAATGCCAGCAAATACGCCCCCAACGAGGTCTTTTATCTTTACAAACAAGCCGATGTCCTGACGCAACTCGGCAATTACACGCTCGCCAGCGACCTGCTGAATCAAGCCCTCAAACTCAACAACCGCAACGCGCACGTCTGGGCAAAGCGCGGACACGTCCTCCGCAAACTTGACCAACTCGACGAAGCCCTCCGCAGTTTCACCCGTGCCATCGAACTCGAACCCGATTACAGCTGGGCATGGAGCGGACGGGGACTCACCCTGAGTTCAATGGGGCGACACGACGAAGCGATGGGATGTTTCCAACGCGCCATCGAAATCGACGGTGAGGATGTCTGGTACTGGTATAACTATGCCGAAGAACTCATAATCGGCAGACAATATCACAAAGCACTCGAAGCACTCGATACCGCACTCGAAATCAACCCGCGTCATAGCGAAAGCTGGGCAAAATGCGGTCAAGCCCTACGCTCCATGGGACAACATGATGAAGCTCTCTCTGCCTATGACAAAGCTGTCTCCATCAATCCCCATTTCAGTTGGGCTTGGAATGGACGCGGACTCACCCTGCGCGAGATGGGACGCTTGGAAGAAGCCCTTGCCAGTTATGACAAAGCCATTAAAGATGCCCCCCAAGTCATCTGGTATCACATCAATTACATCACCGCCCTCCTCGATATGGGACGACGTGAAGAAGCCCTGACTGTCATCGACCAAGCCATCAAAATCGACCCCAAGAATGCCACCGTCTGGTCACGCAAAGGACAAGTCCTGCGTCGCTTGGGCAAATTTGAAGAAGCCATCCTCGCCTATGAGAAAGCCGTCACCCTCAGTCCTGATTATGCGTGGGCATGGAATGGCAAGGGCTTGTGCTTGAATGCCCTCCAACGCTATGAAGAAGCCCTTCAAGCCTATAACAAAGCGATTGATTATGATTCCTCCGATGTCTGGTTTTGGTATAATGCGGGGGATGCGCTGGTTAGCCTAGAACGCTATCCCGAAGCCATCAACAAGCTGGAAAAAGCCTTATCCATCGAACCCAAGCACAACCTTGCCCAAGAGAAATTGCAACTCGCAAAGGATAAAGTCAAGTGATGAACCCGCCCTATAAGAACGAAATCTCCATCACCTATATGAGTGGTCCGCGGGATGGCGCGACGATGGATTTTGACCAGCCCAAAATTGGCGAAGAGCGCATCATCTCCATTGGTCGGCGCGAAGGCTGTGATATTCACCTGCCCTTTGATAATCAAGTCTCGCGGGTGCATGCACGACTGGGTTGCACCTCCAAGCATGTATCGAGTACGGAGTCCATCACCTCGCCCTATCTCCTGCAATTCTGGCTCGAAGACGGTGGCAGTCGCAATGGCACCTATATCGAGAAAAATCCTGAACCCATTACCGGACGGGTCAATCTACGTCCCGGCTCACTCTTCCGCATCGGACGCACATGGATGCGCTTGGATGTTCCTTTGTCGTTTGATTAATGACGTACTTAGTTGTTAGTTTTACTCCTTTATTGAAACAAGTGATTGAATAACAACCTTATGATGATACAAGACTTGCCTTATTGCCTCTGTATACTTTGTGTCCTCTGTGGTTAGAAGAAGGTGTCACCATGTCCCAAACCATCCAAGTCCGCAAAATTGAAACCCCAGCCGATTTTAAAGCCTTCTTTAAATTCCCATGGACTCACTATGCCAGTGACTCCAATTGGGTTCCACCGCTACTGTCCATGCGGAAAGAATTGCTGGACAAAGAGAAAAATCCCGCATGGGAATATATGGAAGGCGACTACTTTGGCGCATGGAAGGGCGATACGATGGTCGGCACCATTGTCGCGCTGATTAACCATCGCCATAACGAATTCCATGATGAGCGTATCGGCTTTTTCGGCTTGTTCGAGACGATTAATGACCAAGATGTTGCTGATGCCCTCCTTCGTACCACCGCTGACTGGGTAAAAGACAAAGGTTACGATGCCATTCGTGGACCTGCTAGCTTCAATACGAATGAAGAGTGTGGCTTGCTCATCGACAACTTTAGCCCGCCCATTACCCTGATGCCCTATAACCCACCGTATTACCAGAACCTCGTCGAAGAAGCAGGCTTTGAGAAGGTCATGGATGTGCATAGCCTGTACATTGACCGTGACCTCGCCCGTGAGAACAATACGATTGAACGCTTTGAACGCATCGTCTCCCGTGCCACCAAACGCAGTAACCTTGTTGTCCGCCAACTCAATCCCCGAAGGAAAAAAGAAGAGTTCAAAGTCTTCAAAGAACTCTATAACAGCGCATGGGAGAAGAATTGGGGCTTCGTCCCGATGACAGACAAAGAGTTGGATGCACTCGTCGCTAGCTTGGGGATGCTCGTTGACCCCAAGATGGCATTTTTTGCCGAAGTCGATGGCGAACCTGCTGGCTTCAATCTCTCTATTCCCAATTTCAATGAAGCCCTCCATCGCGCTTATCCCAAACCCGGCACACCCGAACTCATCACACTTGCCAAAGCGGGCTGGCATTGGAAAATCGCCAAGACCATCAAAGGCGTGCGGACACCCCTCATGGGTGTGAAAGCCGAATACCGCAACATGGGGGTCGATTTAGCCTTGCACTACGCCCTCACGAAAGCCCTCATGCCCTCACAATACGAATACATCGACTCCGGCTGGATTTTGGAGACGAACAAGCTCATCAAAATCGGCGAGAGCCTCGGTAACAAAATCTACAAAACGTACCGCTTCTATGAAAAGGCGTTGAATTAATACAAGGAGCATTGCCTTCTATGCAATTAAATCAGACTATTCAAACACCTTACGGTATTTCAGTCTTCGGTTCCGCACTTATTCGTATCGAACCCGATTTAGCATCACTTGGGTTTTCAGTATCACGAGTAGAAAAACAGCCTAAAGATGCTTTCCAAGCCGTTCGAGAGGCATCGCGTTCTGTTAGTGCTTACTTGAGCCAAATCGATATTGATGATATGCGCTCCTCGCGTGTGATGTTAAAGCCAGAATTCAAATATACCTCAGGAGAAAATCGCTTTGTCGGTTATCGAGCATTTATTGAATTCTATATCCTCTTAAGCGACTTAAAACTTATCGAAGAAATCCTTGTGGGTGTTGTCGAAGCTGGTGCGCATAGCATTGATGCAGTTGACCTCCAGACCAGCGAACTCAAAACATACCGAGCAGAAGCACGTCGCAGAGCCATTCGTGCCGCAAAGGAAAAAGCAGAGCTATATTGTGAAGAGGCTGGTGTTGCACTTGGCAATGTTCTCCATATTGAGGACATCAATCCTGACCTCCTACGTGGGAATGAAGGACACGTTTTTTACGAAATTCATCCTGATGATGAAGGTGAAATTAAGGCTATCAATCCCGGTAGCATTGTTGTTAAGGGTGCTGTCCAAGTCGCCTATAAAATCAAAACATGACGAATCAGACTGTCTCTCTCCGCGTGATTTGTGAGCATCCCTCGCCTGCGCCCTTTGGTTTGCAAGATAAGCACCGTGACATTGCGGAGGCTGAACAGCTTGCGGATGGTGGATTAGCGTTTTCACTCCAACTCAAGGTCAAACAGGCGGATACGGGACAGCCGAATTTCACAGGCACATATGCCCATGGCACTGTGCAAGACCGCTTCCTCTATCTCACGCAAAAGGTGCGAGATGGTAAGGGGTGGCGCATTCTCAAACGACTCAAGATACCACTCAAGTCGATAACATGGGAACAGGTCGAAGCCGTTCTTACTAACCCCAACGCTGTTCTGCAAGTCACGGTTTCTGGTCATGGGACAGGCACTGTGCCTTTGTTGGGTGATGGCTGGACAGTTGAGTTATCCAATTAACTCCTCCTTTCCGACAATTAACTTTAGTCTGTAGAAAACGATATGAAAAAAGCCTTTTCAGCATCAGAACTCCCAGACAGCGCAGAGAACATATTTGGTTTTGAAGACCCAGATAAATATATTTGCAAAATGATTGCCTACACCGAGAGCCATTCATCAATGCTTATCAGGCTGACTCACGCTGAAAACAAAGCAGAGCAATATTATTTGGAATTAAATGGTGTGTTTTACTTTCATGGATACACCAGTTGGACGGGTGCTAATTTTTGCACAGAAACACCAGAAGACTACTTGTCTCTCATATTTAAAGAGGAAGACTCCAATGACATCATCGATCATCTTATTAAAGAGGAGCCAGATAGGATACCTAAAGTAATTTCCATACGAGCTACGCATGGATTGATACGTTTAGCCGCCAATGGACTATGGCTGACTGACAAAAAACCTCGTTTCTTTGGAATATGATTTTATATCGCTTCGCCTCTTTGCGTTCTTTCCGCCTTTGCGTTGGATCATTCATATGAAAAACTCCAGCTATGGGTTCATTATTGGGGCGGCGATGCTGTGGGGGACAACGGGAACGTCCCAAGCCCTCGCACCCGACACTGCATCTCCCCTGACGGTTGGCGCACTCCGTCTGGTCATTGGTGGGCTGGCATTGCTGGCGATTGCACTGTTGAATGGTAATCCGCCTCAATTTTGGCGATGGCAACGCAAGCCGACTCTATTCGCTGGGCTGAGTGTCGCCCTCTATCAACTCTGCTTTTTCGCCGGAGTTAAGCTCACAGGTGTTGCGGTTGGCACACTCATAGGGCTGGGTAGCGCGCCCATCTTCGCGGGCATCTTGGGCAAGCTCTATCTGGACGAAACCCTGAGCCGACACTGGTTGATTGCAACTGCACTCGCCATTCTCGGTGGGAGTCTGCTGGCACTCTCTGGCAATGAGGACACTACGATTGACCTGCTGGGTGTGTTGCTGTCCATCGGCGCGGGATTGACCTATGCCATCTTCACGCTGACGAACAAAATCCTCATTCAATCGCATTCGTCGGATGCGGTTATGGCGAGTTCCTTTTGTTTGGGTGCGGTCTTCCTTTCTCCATTACTCTTACTGGGTGACATCACATGGGTTGCCACATCCAACGGCGCATTGGCTATCTTGCATTTGGGGTTGATTGCTACTGGATTAAGCTATGTCCTCTTTGGTAAAGGCTTACAGACTGTACCCATCAGCATTACCGGAACGCTCACCCTGACCGAACCCCTGACCGCGACCTTACTCGGAGTCCTCTTGCTCGGTGAACGGCTGTCTGCACTCGGTATCATGGGAGTTGCACTCTTGTTCATTGGCTTGGGATTAATAGCAGTGTCCTCACGATGATTTGTTATTTTTCACCCAATCGGGTTGCCAGAAATCAGGATGGTCGGGGTTGGTATAGCGAGGCATATCCGTATCGGATGTCCATGCTTTACCGTCAGGCAAAATTGTCTCTGTATTAAACGTTGCTTCTCCATGAATAGGATGTTTAAAGATAGCTCCCGACAAATCCGCATTCTCCAGATTGGTTCTGAATAATTTTGCACGACAGAAATTTACATTCTGCAAGTTGGAATCTGACAAATTAGCTTGCGTAAGGTCGACTTCCTGAAAATCGCCATTTAACATATTTATGTGTCGGGCATTAGCACGTATAAAGTTACTTGCACCAAATTTAGCCTTCTCAGCGACACAAAACACAAGCCTACAATCGGAAAAATTGCTATGCTCTAGTACGGCGTTTGTCATATTGCTTCCACTAATGTCTGCATGTTGGAAGTTTATTTTGAAGCCCTTCGCTTCCTTTAACTGAGCATAATCTAGCTTACTATTTTCAAAACTCACTTCATGTAGTTTTGTTTCACACAAATTCGCACCACTTAATATGACATAGCTTAGATTGAAGCCAGCCAACTTAGCTTGATTCAGATTTGCGTGCCAAAATTCTTGACCTCTCATAATGTTGTTTTTGCCTTTGTGCCATTTGTGATAACGAATCTCCTCTATAGCCTTTACTGCTAAATCATTAATTTGACTACCAGCTTCTCGTATTAATCGTTGTTGTAGATTAAATTTACGTTGTTGAGACTCTCTTCGATGATAAAGAGTATCGATAAATAAAACAGTGAAGACTATTCCCACCGCTTCTGGCACTAAATCACCCAATAACGATTGTGAATCAGTAAGTATCCATTCGACTAAAGGAAACGCAAGCAAGCCTAGAAGAAAGCCTCCAATTGCGTATAAGAAATCATTTTCTCTCCACAGATTTTTTATTTCTTCCCATCTTGTATTGGCTTGTGCGCTGATTGTCGTCATGTAACTATCCCTTCAACATTTGCTATATCGTGTCAAAGGGCATTATAAGGCAACGATGCTTTTTCTACTTATTATTCACCTTAGCCCAGTCCGGTTGCCAGAAATCGGGATGATCGGGATTGGTGTAGCGGGACATATCTGTTTCGGGTGTCCAGTAGTTGTTATAGAGTCGCTTGCCATTTTCATCGCGTTGGACTTCGCCATTTTCATCGACTAACAATTGAGCATCTGGCAAAATCGTACTTGTATCGAAGATGGCATTCTCAAGGTTGGCGTGTTTGAGATTGACTTCCCCCAGTCGCGCGCCTTGTAGATGCGTCCCTTGCAAACTCGCCCTTTCCAGATTTGCCCCACGCATGCGGGTGTTTTGCAACTTAGCTCCATTGAGGTTCGCTCCGACGAAGCTGGCTTGATTGAGATATGCCGAATGGAGGTTGGCACTGCGTAAGTCTTCACCATCGAGGAGACGAATGGGCGAATCTGTCGTCAACCAATTTTCAGAACGCAATCGGTCTATTGCAGACACAGCAGTATCGAGGGCTTTGCTTCCGGCTTGATGTTGTAGATTGGTTTGCAGATGTTTGATGGCGCGATTTTCGGCAAAGCGATCCAAAATAGCGACGGTGAAGACAATTCCCACCGCTTCTGGAATCAAATCCACCAAGAACGTCGAGGTCTCCATGAGGAGTTGTTCGGCAAAGGGGAATGCCAATAAGCCGAAGAGAAACCCAGCAACAGCGAAGAGGAAGGGATTTTGTCCCCAAATGGACTTGATTTCACTCCAGCGGCTGGTGGCTTGTGCGCTCATCGTGGTGATCGTTTATTCCTCACTTCGTTTGAATTGGGTATGTGAAATGTTGGTTTAATTTTTATCTGCCGGCGGTGCAAACTGTTTTTCGGCGGTTGGCAAAGGGCTTCCCGCCACATCGCGCCAACCCTTCGACAATGAGTAAGATTTCGGTTTGAATCAGATTTCATATCCTGAAGATGCATTGTAGAGCGGACAGCTATACACCCTTACGCAAGTTGCAAATCCAAAACACTCGTTCTCAGCGTATCACAAAAGCGGTTCAAAGTGGGATGCATCTGGCTATGCATTTGGCTATGCATATTCAAACAGATTTCATACTCATCTAACGCAATACAAATATACCAACACGAAAAGCACGGCGCGAAGTCCGTACTTTTCATCAAGGGAGGGTGATAAGGGGGAGGTTATGCGTCGTTGGAGTCTGCGGGTGTGTCGGGTACGTTATCGGGATTGCCGAAGTTGAAGCCAAAGCCATTCCCGCGTCCACGTCCGGGACGATTGCCACGCCCGAAACCTTCACCATTTTCAATGCGTTCAATGATTTCGTCTGCTTGTGCTTGCGTGATTTCACCATCTTCAACAGCTTGGTTGATGCGATCAATGGCGCGTTGTTGACGTTCTGCTTGGCGTTCTGCACGGAGGGCTTCCAAATCGACCCCTTGTTCTTCTGCCAATTCTTGGATGGTGCCACCTGCTTCCAAGTAGGCGGTGATTTCATCGGCGGTCATGCCAAAGACTTCGGCAAGTTCGGCGAGGCGTTCTGCCCGATGTTCCAATTTCTGGGTGAGGGATGGACGTTGCGGGGCATCGGGATTCTCATCTTGTGCCATTGTGATTCCGAGTGCGCCTGTGACCATCAAGGCAGTAATACTGAGGGTGGTGATTGTTTTGCGAAGCATGGGTGTTCTCCTTTGGTTTGTTTGTGCTTCATTGTCGAACACCCTTATCTAAACATCTGTTTACGCAGATATTTTGTAGATTCTGTAAAGCATTTGTAAACTGTAACTGACGGAATCCCTACGCCCCCATCCTTCCGAAAACGGTGTTCTCATGCTAGAATCGAGCCTATTCAACGGAGGTGTTTTTTGCCCGAACAAGCCCTGTATCTGAAATGGCGACCCCTCTCCTTTGAGGATGTGGTCGGACAAGACCACGTAACCCGCACCCTACGCAATTCCCTCAAAACTGGACGCATCCGACATGCTTATTTGTTCAGTGGTCCGCGTGGCACAGGCAAGACCACGAGCGCGCGACTTTTGGCAAAAGCGGTGAATTGTCAGCATGATGACCCTAGTAACCATCCCTGTAACGAGTGTCATAATTGCATAGCAATTAACGAATCGCGCTTCTTGGACTTAATCGAGATTGATGCCGCTTCGCATACGGGTGTGGATGATGTCCGTGATTTGCGGGATAAAATCGCCTTCTCTCCCTCCGAAGGTCGCTACAAGGTCTACATTATTGATGAGGTGCATCGCTTTAGTGGGAATGCCTTTGATGCGCTATTGAAGACACTCGAAGAACCGCCTCATCATGCCATCTTCGTTTTGGCGACCACCGAAATCGACAAAGTGCCTGCAACGATTAAGAGCCGTTGTCTACAATTTGAATTCAGACGGGTCTCCCTACGTGAAGTCGTAGACCGCTTGCAATTAATTGCCGATGCGGAAGCATTAAATATTGAATTATCCGCATTAGAACTCATCGCCCGACAAGGAACAGGTTCTGTCCGCGATAGCATCAGCCTGCTCGACCAAATTGTTGCCGACCCCGAAGAAGAAATTACACTCGAACTCGCCCAACGAGTCTTAGGCACAGCCAATTCACTCGCTGTCCGTGAGTTGGTCTCTGCTTTGATAGATGAGGATATTCCGCGTGGCTTGCATGTGATTAATCAGGCGATTGATATGGGGAGTGATCCCAAGCAATTTGGTCAGCAAGTTGTGGAGCATCTACGGGCTGTCTTATTGGCGCAAACCGCGAGTGCGGATTTGGTGGAAGCGTCGGTTGATGACCAGCAGATGTTCACCGAACAAGCGGGACGTATCTCTCGCAGTAGCTTATTGAAAGCCATCCGTACATTTAATGATGCGGTCAATAATTATACGGGAGGCTGGCAACCCCAACTCTCGCTGGAACTCGCATTGATTGAGAGTCTGCAACAAGCCGAGGTAGTCGTTCAACAAGTGGTACAACAAGAAACTACAATTACTACCAAGACTACTGCCCCTCCTCAAGCGAATGACTATACCCCACCTGAACTCACCGAACCGGGGCAACCCCCAATTATCCCCATGAAGACTATCGGCGACTCATGGGTGCAGATTCAAAAGCAGGTTTATCGCTATAACAACAATCTACCTGCACTGATGGAACATGCACACGTCCGCCTAGTTGATGGTAATCGCTTGGTTTTGGGTGTACTCAATGACTTCTTTCTTCAACGACTGTCTGCACCCGAACGTCTGAAAACAATTGAGCAAGCAATTTTTGATTTGCATGATGTGAAGCTACGCATACTTGTCCAGCTGGTCAATGAAGCCGAGTTGAATGAGCAGGCATCCCTAAAGGAAGATGAAGAAGTTGACCCGTTGATAGAGACGGGATTGGAATTGGGTGCTACAATTAAAGAAGAACATACCAAAGGAGAAACTTAGATGGCGAAGAAACGAGCGCGACGCGGTGGTGCAGGTGGACTCGGTGGTGGCTTTGACCCAATGGCAATGGCACGCAAGATGCAAGAGGATATGGCACAAGCCCGCGAGAACCTCGCCAATGAAACGGTAGAAGTCTCCGTTGGTGGCGGTGCAATCACTGTCGTTATGACGGGACACCAAGTCGTGCAATCCGTGACAATTAATCCAGATGTCATTGATGTCGAGGACGAAGAA
Source organism: Anaerolineae bacterium (assembly GCA_028284565.1). Next base: position 12,003 of record JANQRM010000433.1, read on the forward strand.
TGGGTGGTTGATTTGCAAGATTTGCTCGTCGCCGGCTTGAATC
>JANQRM010000437.1 GCA_028284565.1 Anaerolineae bacterium
ATCCAAGAAACCAATTCAGAAGCCTTTCCTCCCCGCTTGGATTGGCAACCCATTTTCTATCCTGTCCTCAATCGTGAGTACGCCATCGAGATTGCGCGTGATTGGAATACCAAAGATGAAGCCTCCAGTTATTGCGGATTCGTCACCGCCTTCGATGTCGATGTAGACTATCTGAGCCAGTTTGATGAGCATGTCGTCGGTAGAACACACCATATAGAACTCTGGATACCAGCTGAAGAATTAGAAACATTCAATTCACACATCCAAGTCAAAATCCGTGTCATCAACGCTTTTTATGGTGAGCAATATGAGGTTCACGCGATATTGAAATCACGGATGATTAAATGAACCTGACTACCGACATCATCACAGATAGAGACACTTGGAACGATAATCTACAAACCCTGCCTTATGCTCATGTGTTACAGACGTGGGAATGGGGCAAGTTCAAACGCGATACAACGGGCTGGCAACCTCATCGCCTAGCTTTTCGTGATGACGATACCATTCTTGGCATGGCATCGGTGGGTATTCGCAACATCGGTCCCGTGAAGATGCTCTACGTCCCCAAAGGACCCGCCACCAATTTTGAAAATGAGACAGTGACCAATGCTGTACTTGATGCCTTACAGGGTTTTGCTTATCGACAGCGTGCCTTATGGCTGAAAATCGACCCCGATGTGGTCTTGGGATATGGGCTACCAGATAGTGACGAAGCTATCCCTCATCTCATCGGTGAGCGTATGATCAACCACCTGCGTGACCGTGGCTGGACATTTTCGGATGACCAAGTGCAATTCCGTAACACGATGACGCTTGACCTCACGCAATCAGAAGATGACTTGCTAGCACAGATGAGTCAGAACACCCGCCGTAAAGTCCGCACCGCGACGAAGAAAGATGTAACCATCCGTGATGCGACGATGGATGACCTGCCAATTTTGTATCAGTTGTATCAAGTCACGGGTGCGCGAGATAACTTCCTCATTCGTCCTTTCGATTATTATCAACTGGCATGGCGACGCTTTATGGAAGCGGGACTGGCTCATGCCTTGATTGCAGAGTACGAAGGCAAGCCGATTGCGCATGTTATCCTCTTTCACTTCGGGACGACCTGCTGGTATTTCTATGGTGCGTCGTCGAATGAAGAGCGCAAACGGATGCCTAATTATGCGCTTCAATGGGAGGCGATGCGCTGGGCAAAGGCGCAAGGCTACACAACTTACGATATGTGGGGCGCACCCGATGACTTCGTTGAATCGGACCCGATGTGGGGAGTCTATCAATTCAAGCAGGGCTTTCGTGGGACAGTGACTCGGCATATCGGTGCTTGGGATTATGCTCCTTCCAATTTGCTCTATCGCGCCTATACACAGGCGCGTCCACGTGTGTTGGGCTGGATGCGAAAGGCACGTTAGAGACATGGCTATCAATGAGAGATGAACACATGACTGACACCTATGAACATAGTATAATTCCGACGAATGGGATTAACCTCCATGTGGTGCAGGCTGGTGAACAAGATGGCACACCGCTTGTTTTGTTGCATGGCTTTCCTGAATTCTGGTATGGCTGGCATAACCAGATTGATTACTTTGCAGAGCGTGGCTATCGCGTGATTATCCCTGACCAACGGGGCTATAACCTGAGTGATAAACCCAAGAAGGCGTCCGATTATCATATCAATGAGTTGGCGAAGGACATTATCGGCCTGCTTGACCATTTTGGCTATGAGACTGTCTACCTTGGTTCGCATGATTGGGGCGCGGCAGTGGCATGGTGGCTAGCGACCTTGTACCCAGACCGGTTTCGCAAAATCGCGATTCTCAATGTACCTCATCCTAAAATCATCCAAAGCTCGTTGCGAAAGTTCAATCTCAAGCAATTGTCAAAGAGTTGGTATATCTTCTTCTTTCAAATTCCCAAGTTGCCGGAATGGATTTCTACTCGCACTGGCTGGTGGGAAGGTCGAACTTTGAAGGCGAGTAGTCATAAGGATACCTTTAGTCAAGATGACATCGAACGCTATAAAGAAGCATGGTCGCAACCCGGTGCAATCACGGCGATGTTGAACTGGTATCGAGCGAATTTTAACCTGCGCGGAAGCGGATTTGCGACAAACCGCCCCCTTAAGATAACCGTCCCCATCCTGATTTTGTGGGGAGAACAAGATATTGCTTTGGAGAAAGACCTAGCCACCCAGAGCTTAGCAATTTGTGAAGATGGAGATTTGGTGTTTTTTCCGAATGCCACACATTGGGTTCAGCATGATGAAGCGGATGCTGTGAATGCGCGGATGGCTGAGTTTTTTAGTTGACCTCTATTAGTCTGACAATAAGTTACAGATTTTATCTATCAAGTTCGTACGATTTTGAATCGTAACAACAATAAAACTAGTTGCCATAACAAACCCTAGAAGAAAGAAAAGGCTCAGGAATGGTATAGGGCGAAAGACAAAAATTAAAGCAAAAGTAATCGCTACAAAGTAAATTGATAGTAGTAAGCTACGGGAGGGCATGTATACAAGACCTTCAATTTTAGAAGCAGACTCTACGTGGGAAACTGCAACATCCATTTCAACAAGGTAGCCCCGTATTTTGCTCTGTATCAATGTAAATTCTAACGACCTATTATTATCCTTTAAGGATGTAAGGAAAATCTCCGTCGAACCGACAAACTTTTTTCGAGGAAATGCTTCTTCTACAAGAGATTTGCATTCACTCAATGTCGGGTTTGTTCGACAACTAAATGCTTTACTTAATCGTGGCATTCGGCGACTTTCATTGTATATACTGTAAATTAAAATGGAGCATAATGGCAATGATGTACGCTCCCTTTTTTGTGTGAAATTCATAAATTAACTGACGAGTTTGAGGGTGTTGCAGTCGGCGGCATCTTGGTCAACAACACGGACTTCGACAGTCCAGACGGATTCGATTTCGACATTAATCCAGTCGCTTTCTGGAAATTCGCAACGGTATTCCCTGCCTTCGTTGCCACGGAATGTCACCCAATAGTGGTCTTCGTATTGGGCTTGATTGCAACCGAGAGTTCGTTGTCCCTCACAATTGAGTTGGACTTGGGCGTAGTAGGGTTGGGTGATGCCTAAGCCATTCGTGACAAGGCGGTCAATTTGTGTCCATGCTTGTCCGGTATATTCACACCAATCATCATAGACAGGTTCTTCGCGGTAGCGGGTGGTGCATTCTTGACGCTCAGTGAATGTCCCATCCCCCCTGTCACTGCGGACGGTTCGGCAATCCTGCCCATCTGGGACAGAACGAGTCCCGCGTTGGCGTTCACTACAGAACCCGCGTACCACATTATCCCCAGCTGGCGGTTGGTCAATCCAGCCACCGACTTCAAAATTCTGGTATTCTTCAACGACAACAGCACGTTCCCATGAGTGTTCGATGGCGGTGACTGTCACTTCTTGTTTCCAGAAGAAGGCGACGGCTAATCCGGCCACGACGATTGCAATGACACCGATTACGGCAAAGAGGACTTTTTTGTTGACCTGATTTTTATTCTTTGGCTTTCTAACACCGACTCGTTCCATCTCAGCTTCAAATTGCTCTTTGGTGAGATCGCGGGAAGCCATCGACTCGAATTGTTCCCCTTCTCGGCGAGATTGGTCGGCAAGGGTTTTGGCGCGGGCGGATTCGGTGAGGGGTGCGCCACATTGTTGGCAGAATTCGGAATTGCCTGCGTTGAGTTCTTGGCAGGAACCACAGATTTTATCTGCGCCAACAAAGACATGGTCGTGGACTTCGACCTTATCTTCATCAGAGGGGAAATAACGCGAATCGGGATTTTGGGGTGCGCCACAGTTGGCACAGAAGCGATGCGTTTTACCCAAGAGACGCTTTGTCCCACAGAATTGACAATCCCATAGCATTTCAAAAGAACGTTCTTCACTCATTGCAACCCATACTCCATAACACCATCTTTCTGTCTCTAGTGTATAACGAAATTTATGAAGCGACTATGATTTTTAGAGTTTTTTACAGAGATAACAGATTTTAGCTCTCAGCCGTTAGAGTTTAGCTTGTCAGCACTTTTGTTTGAATTGGATTTGTGAAACGTATGTCACGATTTTTATTGCCGGCAATGCGATATGTTTTTTGGCATGTGAGGAGGCGGTTGTCGCCGTATGTTGCCATACCTTCGATGATAAGTAAGGATTTGGTTTGTTTTAAGTTTCAAATAACGGATTTTAGCCATTTGATTATTGACTTTCGCGTTTGTTAAAGGCTGACGCTATTTTCAGCGTATCACAAAAGAGGATGAAATTGTGATGCATAAGGCTATGCAAATGCATCATTATCCTAAACGCTGGACACCGACAAAGTAGGCTCCGACGCTTTCGCCATTGCGTCCTAGTACACGGACTTCCCATGTGCCGTCAAGATGCGTATCGCAAATGAAGGCAATGCCATTATCCCCTTCTAAGATTGTGTCTATCTTACAGCGTCCGGTGGCATCGTCCCCGTTGGAATCGAGGATGACGACATTGCGACTGACGATATTGGCGTTAAAGGACATGAACTGAACATATACCGCGTAAGTTTGTCCAGCGACGGCAGTAAAGGTATAGGCGTGGAGATAGCCATGATCGAGGATGTCTGTGCCTTGACCGGAGGCTTCCTTGTTCTGTTGTGGGGTCATGATGAGGGGAGCGTTGTCGATGGCTTCAATGGGTGTGCCGTTGATTTCGTAAACAGGAGGTGCGCCACCGAAGAGCTGGGTGATTGTGCCGATGAAACCGGGCAGTAATCCGACTGCTCCGCAGACGAACATCGAGCAGGACACAGAGAGCAGGATACTAAAGAGACAGCCGAGCCGTTGCCAGCGTTTTTGGCGTTGTTCATGGCGATGAAAGCGATCTTTTTTCATCTGACGGTTGACTTGGGGCAAGGGTCCACTGCGTTTTTGCTGTTCTAGTTCAAGCTGACGCTGGCGTTCCTTTTCTTGTTCGTGGCGGGGTTTCGCCCCTTCGATCTTGTGGAGGAGTCGGTTGGCTTCGGAATGGAAGTCGTCGAGTTCGAGGGCTTTGCGGAGGCAGGCAATGGCTTTGTCATCGTCTTCCTCATCCATTGATTTGGCGGCGAGTACCCATAAATCTGCTGATGGAGACTCTTTCAGTAGGGGTTTGAGCAAGCGTCGGGCTTGGGCTTTGTCGCCTTGTTTGAGGGCGTGTTGGATAGGTTGAAGTTCGTCGTTATTCATATTTGAACCGCCAATGGTTGCCTTGCGACTAACCTTCACACAGAGAACACAAAGTATTTTCTTCGTTAAGGTTACTTATATTATGAACAACATTTTCATGTAAGGTGATAAAGATTTTGAAGATAATGATCGGGAAGATTGATTACCATCGAACGAAATATCGCTGAATCTTTAATCCCACTTGCTTGATTAATTTTTCCTTGTGGATAGGCTTGAGGTCGTCGTCTATGATGAGTTTGGCATTTTCCATCAGCTCATATAAGGAATTTGGCATTCTACTTAATTTGACAGCGGAAGGTGCAGAATCACATATCCAGTATTCTGTACCAACTTGAGGAATCCCTATTCTCAAGACCAAGCGATCTTTGGGATTTATAATTTGTTGAAGTTTGAAAGTTAAGCCTGCCAAGATGAGTGATCCTATTCGGTCTGCTCTATGTTTGGATGCACTCCATGGTGTTTTTAGTGTTCGCTTCTTCCGCATCTTTTCTTCCACAGATTGCATGTTTTATGTTTAAATTAACCTCACCCCAACCCCTCTCCATTACCGCTTCGCTGGAGAGGGGCTTTATACATTTAATAGCAAACTCGCTTGTTTACTGACATCACATTCTAATCAGCTGGGAAGATGGTGAAGGTCGAGCCAGCACTACGTCCGTAGACTTCGGGGAAGTAGAACTCTTGCCCCGTTGCTGGGATGACGTTGTATGTGCCTTCTACTCCCGGACGGATAGCGTAGACGTATTCGTACGTTCCGGCGGGGAGATAGGTGCTGTAGAGAACGACTTTTTCATCGCGGAATTCGATATTGCTAAACCACCACCAGCCCCAGCCTCTGCTGAGTGGGTTGCTGGTATCCAAGCCCGGACGTGTGCCGATTTGCTGGCTAGTCTCAAGGTTGGGATTGATGGCTTCTGCACCCGCCGGAAGTGGGTCTTCGATGACGACATAGTGCAGGTCGTTGGGTGCGATGATGGTCAAGCGGACTTGGACGACATCCCCCACTTTGGCGGTGGTGATGGGGACTTTGTCGGGGTCGCCGAGCAAGTTGTAGCGTCGTTCAATGATAATACCCCGATTGAGTGCTTCGACCTCTGGGACGGGCAGGAAGGCACGGAGATGGGCGGTGTAGTAGAGTGCGCCATCGCCTGCACTGCGGTCAAATAGCAAGTTGTTGGCTTCGCCTTTGAGCAGGTCTTCTACTTCAACAACGAGGGTTTGACGGTCACTCACAGTTGCTTGGGTGGCAAAGCCGTCGGTAAGTGTCTGGCTATTGAGTGAGACACTGTAGCTGTAGTCGGGTCGGAGTTCGCCAGAAGCCATCATCCAGTCGGTGAGTGCCATGACTGCCCATGCGGTCTCTTGGGTAGTTTCCCATGCGTCGGCGCGACGTTGGACAATCAGGTGACGGACGACACCGGGTAACAAATCGCTATCTGGGCGAAGGCGAATCAGGGTGCTGAGGATAATCGCGTTGGTGCGAACATCGGTGTTCCAGTTGTAGTAGTCGCGTCCGTTTTCATCCCAATGAATCCCAGTTGCACTGAGTACAGCTTGTCCCAGAATGTCGCTCATGATGACATCGGTACGGCTGGTTTCGGTTGGGTCGATGATGTTGAGCGTCTGTGCAAGGAAGGCTTGGGCATAGAGACTCAGACGGTTGCGATTGCTATAGAGTGTTACGGTGCGGGCGACATCGGCATCCCCAGCATACGCCAGCGCATACAGCAAGAAGGCTTGTCGGTCTAAACGCCATGATGCGATTTCCAAATCGGGCGTGACGAGTTGTCCTTTGAGATAGCTCCGCGCGCGATTGATGACCGATTCGCTGATATTGAAGCCTTGTCGTTGTGCTTCGACCAAGCCGATAAGCGCGTAGGCTGTCGTGAGTGGATTGCTCGCATCGGTGACGAACCATCCCCAACCGCCATTGGTTTTTTGCTCAGCATAGAGCTTTTGTAGGGCGAAGTTGACCGCGTTATCCAGTTGCGCCTCCAAGCTAACATCAGCAAGACCGAGTTCATTGAGTGCGCGGAAAGTGATGATATTCGGTAAGAAGCGACTCACCGTCTGCTCGATACATTGGTGCGGATAGTTGCGGAGGTAACTCAAGCCGTCGAGTGTGGTCGAAGCGAGGGATTGGTCTACGTTGATGGTTAGCTCGCCTTGTGTGACATCGAAGCGACGCGGTAGCAAGATGGATTCCATTCGTGCATCTTCGGTGCGGAGGACTCCGGCTGTGCCAACGGTTTCAGGGACTTCGTACTTGTAGATGGGCAAATTGCCATCGAAATCCATGCTAACGGGTGAAACCGAAGCATCTTGGTATTGTCCGGCATCGGCGATGAAGACGAGATTGACAAGTTCGACATCCTCCACGACGACATCCCATGTGACCCGTCCGCGACTGTCGGCGGGAATGGTAATGATTTGGGAGACATCATCGTTGACAGTTACTCCCGAACTACGCAAGGTCACGGAGACGGTTTGCTCTCCCATCGTGTTGTTGTTGACGACTGCGCCAACTCGCACATGGTCGCCGACGACAAAGAAGCGTGGGGTGACGGGTCGAACAATCAGAGGTCGGGTACTTAGTAGGTCGAAGGTGGTTTCGCCGACGAGAGTCAGTCCATCGCGCCCGTCGGTTAAGGCGCGGGCATCGAGTCGCCATGTTGTTAAGTTATCGGGCAAGCGCACATCAATCGTGGCAATACCATTTTCATCGGTGACAACGGATGGATTCCAATAAGGTGTGTCGATGAATTCCCCGCGAATATCGACAATGCCTGCATCAAAGACACCGCCTCCGCCACCTTTGGCTTCTTGAAGATCGTTGGTGAGGACATCGGTGTTGACGGTCAGAGGAGTCGAAGTCCGCACGGCGAGTCCCTGTGTGTTATAGAAGTAAGTCAGTAAGGGACCGCTGTTAGGTCCGAGAATAGAGAGGGATGCCAAGTCGGTCACGCCCACGCCGATTTCAGCAACAACGGGGTCGCCTTTGAAGTCAGTCACTTCAAGGGTGTATTCAACCGTCTCTTGGGGTGCGGCGCGTTCACGGTCTGCAGAGACTTCGATATGGAGTTCTTTCTGGGATATATCGACACCGAGCGCAATTGCCCCCATGCGATAATCGACAACGGGTGTGTTTTCATCCACACCTTTTATCAGGAAGACGCTCACATAGATGTTGGGTGCATGTTCGGGTGTGATTTCGAGTTCGTAGACATAGGAGTTGCTGTCCATCGTGACATGCTCGACGCTGAGTACCCCACCGCGTTCTACGGAGATGAGGGCTTCGGTTGCGCCTTGGAAGGGTGAGGTGATGAGAATCTCAGCTTGGTCGCCGACGTTGTATTCTTCTTGGTCGGCAATGAGGTCAATGGTGAAGTCATTGCTTTGTCGCCATGAGACATAGGAACGACTAGACACCCACATGCCTGTTGAGGAACGGACTCGATTACCATTTTCGTCACGGGTGGTGATGATGATTTGGAATATCCCGCCATTGGGTGGTGTGAAAGCATAG
>JANQRM010000448.1 GCA_028284565.1 Anaerolineae bacterium
TAAGCCACTCGAACAAAAGCGATTGACCGTTTGTCCCGGTACGTCGACTGGTAAGCCTGCACGAAGCGCAATGACTCGCGCAAAGTTGAGTCCCTGTGAGCCTTCTGGCATGGCACAGCCCATGATGACATCATCAATCTGCGCGGGTTCGATTTTGCCTTCGGTCTTGTTATCGAGCAAATCTTTGATGACGGTTGCCGCCATTTCATCGGAGCGGGCATTTTTGGTAATCCCGCGGCTGGCTTTCCCAACAGCAGTACGGGAGCCAGCGACAATAACTGCTTCTCTCATGATGTTTTCCTTAAGTTAATTTGACGATAGGTCTCACATTAGTTCCGTAAAGGCTTGTTCGTCTGGAGCATGTGCATGATGCGCTCTTGCGTTTTCGTCTCCATGATGAGCTCCGTAAAGGCTTTGCGCTCTAGAGTCATCAAGTAATCCTGCGGAACGAATTGCGGTTCTGCCAAGCCACCCCCTGTTAGGATGTAAGCGACTTTTTTGGCGAGGAAGCCGTCATATTCGCTGGCATAACCTGCCTCCGTAAACCCTTCCACACCGAGCATCAACGCCGCATTCCAATCTCGCCCCGATGCAAATACAGGTTCCGGTTCTTCTTGCGTATAGGATTCGCTGAGTGCCAATGCCATCGCTTTTGCCTCGCCTAACAAGTGCGCACGGTTCATCACGATTTTGTCATCGGGTGCGAGGAAGCCCAAATCTTTCGCCTGTTTCGCACTTTCGCTGACTTGTGCGGTGGCAATATTCTGGAAGGCTTTCTGCAAACCCGGGCGAATATCATCCGAACCCGCTTTTGCTAATGGATTGACGAGACGACGCACGAGTTCTTTACATCCCCCACCTGCTGGCACTAAGCCCACACCCACTTCGACCAAGCCTGTGTAGAGTTCCATATGAACCACGGCTTTTGCACCCGACATCAGTAATTCACAGCCACCGCCGAGTGCCATATTATGCCCGGCAATGACGACAGGCTTCACGGCATAGCGCAGACCTTGAGTCAAATCTTGCAGGTCTTTGATGATTTTCTCGATGCCTTCGACACCGGACATCAACGCGCTAGGATCAAGATTCGCGCCAATCGAGAAGCGTTCTGCATCATTACCGACTATCAGCCCCTTCCATTCCTCACCGTCGAGGATATCGAGTGCTTTCCAGCCGGATTCGACCAAGCCGGGCGTGATGCTGTTTTGCTTCGTGCGGAATTCCCATAACAACACGCCATCGCCCAAGTCATAAATGGAACCATCACCATTCGTCCACACTTCTTTACCCGACGCGCGCAGGTCAGCAATCGTGATTTCGCGCGGGTCGTGTTCGAGAGCAACGTACTTGCCTTCTTGCGGACTGTAATAGCCAATGACTTTGCCATACTCATCTGTTTGATAGAAGGTCTCGTGTCCGCTACTGACCATCTCTTTCACCCAATCCGCCACGGGATAGCCCGCCTCTTCAAAGGAGTCTATGGTTTCCGATATCCCAATGGCATCCCAAATCTCGAAGGGTCCCATTTGATGATTGAAGCCCCATTTTTGGGCGTTGTCGATATTAACGATGGTATCCGTGATTTCGGGTACTCGGTTTGAGGCATAAGCCAACAAAAATGCATGGAGATGCCAGAGGTATTGTCCAGCGCGGTCGTCCGAATTGATGAGCAACTTAATGCGTTCTCCCAAGGGTTCCACTTTGCGATGTTGCCCGACGCTATCAAAACGGGGTTTCGTCGGCGGTTCATATTCAAGCGTGTTGAGGTTCAACGCCCACAATTCTTTTTTGCCACCGTCTCGCTTCATTAAGTAGAAGCCTTGCCCACTTTTGCGTCCCAGCCAGCCTTTTTCCAGCAGAGCATCAGCCAATTTCGTCGCATTAGGATGATTGAGGACTTCGCGTTGTGGGTCATTGGGAATGTTATCATAGAGGTTACGTGCCACCCCAACGGCAATATCAAAACCTACCAAATCGTTCAAATTGAAGGTGGCTGTCTTGGGTCGCCCAATCAGAGGTCCCGTGAGTGCATCCACTTCTTCGACAGTGTAGCCATTGTTCAGCGCATAATTCATTGCTTGCATCCCAGACATGGACATAAAACGATTGCCGATGAAATTGGGTGTATCTTTACACAGCACCGTCCCCTTGCCGAGTTTCGTCGAGCCGAATTCCATCATGAAATCAATCACGGCAGAGGCGGTATTCGGATGCGGGATAATCTCCAACAGTCGCAAATAGCGCGGTGGGTTGAAGAAGTGCGTCCCCAAGAAACGACGGGTAAAATCCTCATCCAAATGTTCCGCGATGCTATGCAGAGGCAAACCCGATGTATTCGTCGAGACAATCGTATTCGGTCCGATATGTTCTGCAACTTTTGCCATCAGGTTTTGCTTGATGTCGAGTCGCTCGACGACAACTTCCACTACCCAATCGGCATACGCGACTTTGTGCAGGTCATCATCAATATTACCAATCGAAATCTTCTTCAAATCATCTTGATGAAAGAGTTGCGCCGGACGCATCTTTTGTAGCGTTTTCAGGTTTTTCTGCACAATAGGATTGCGCTTGCTGGCTGGGTCGCCGGGTTGGGTGTCTTTCGCAGGAATATCGAGCAGAAGCGTTTCCACTCCGATGCCCGCCAGTACCCCTGCGATGCCCCCGCCCATCGTTCCAGAGCCGATGACAACCGCTTTTTTAATATCATAGGTCATTGAATGATTTGTCCTTTCGTTTTATAGAAATCAGAATTTAGACGGTCAGATGTCAGATATATAGCTGTGCATATCTTTTACTTTCCGACTGTTGACTTTCACACTTTTTACTTCATCAGCGCTATTTTTCGATATTCGATAGACGAACGCAACTAATTCTATGGTGAACATCTACCAGGGATGCACGCTACCATCCCAACGATAAAACATACCGTTGTCTTGAGATGTCAGCCCATCAATGACTTTGAGTACTCCCGTAATCGACTCATCCGGTGTCAGGTCAGCACTTGCCCCACCCATATCTGTTTGTACCCAGCCGGGATGTAGCATGACACAAGTCATACCCTCACGTCCCAAATCACCAGCCAGACAGCGTGTGACCATATTCAAGCCTGCTTTGCTCGTGCAGTAGCCATAATATCCACCACCCGCTTGCCATGTCATTGATCCCATCTGTGAGGAGATATTAACGACTCTGGCATTCATGCCTGCTCTCAACAGGTCAATATAGGCTTGGACAATCATCAGTGGGGCAACCGTGTTCACTTGGAGCATGAAGGTAAAGCCATCCGCATCCAATGCCCCAAAAGATTGAAATTTACCGGGTGGATTAATCGCCGCGTTATTAATCAACACATCCAACCCATCCGTATGTTCCTTAACAGCCTGAATAGATGCTTCAATCGAGTCTGGGTTGGTCACGTCCAATTGAATAACCATGATTTTATTCGGATGGTCTTCTGCAATAGCATTCAAGACATCAGCTTCGTCTGGTTTGCGACAAGTGGCGAAGATGGTGACATTCTCTCGTTGAGATAGATGCTGAACCATCTCCAAACCCAGCCCACGATTTGAACCTGTAATCAGATAACGTGTCATATTTATGCCAATTCCTTGCGGGAATAACCCAGAATCCGACGTGCCACAATCAAGGTGTTAATTTGACCTGTGCCTTCATAGATGTCGTTGATTTTGCCATCGCGCATCCACTTTTCAATGAGGATTTCACGACTATAACCCAAGGGTCCGAGTAGCTCCACAGCTTTTTGTGTAATCCATGTGATGGCTTTACCTGCCTTGACCTTCGCCATGGATGCTTCCAGTGGATTCGAGGTTTTGTCATCCAACATCGACACTGAGCGCAACGTCAACAGATAAGCTGAACGCAGTTGGGCTTCCATCTCCATCACATCGCGTTGAATCGCGGTCAGTTTGTGATAGGGCGCACCGTAGGGAATCTCGATGCCTTCTTCTTCTAATTTCTCTTTGACAAATTCAATTGACGCACGACCAATGCCCAGCGCACTCGCTGCAACGAGTGGACGACTCGCGTCAAAGGTTGCCATCGCACCCTTAAAACCCTTGTCGCCTTTAGTTTTGACTTCCGCACTTCCTAGAATGTTACTACCCGATACTCGTGCATCATTGAAGGAAATCGCCACCGTGTTACTCGCACGAATGCCGTGCTTGAGTTCTTCTTTGACGACTTTCACACCGGGCGTTCCCGCTTCGACCACAAAGGGTTTCATGCCTGCGCGTCCGGCAGAACGGTCAATCGTCGCCCACACAATCACCAAGCCATCGCTTTCGTCGAGTGCCAGCCCGCCGCTCGTGCAGAAGATTTTCTCACCGTTTAATATCCATTCGTCATTGTCTTCATCATAGACAGCCGTGGTCTTGATTGCTGATGTATCCGAACCTGCACCGGGTTCGGTCATCGCCATCGCACCCCACACCGGTTCATCGCCTTCTGCAAAGCGTGTCAACAGACGAATTTTCTGTTCCGGTGTCCCCACTGCTTCAATCGCCGATCCACCCAAAGCAGCACTCGGTAAGCAAAGATAGATGCCCGTATCACCCCACGACAACATCTCGACCATGTGCATCAGCGCAAGATATTGTGTACTGCCCGATTTCTTTTCTGTCTTGACTTCCGTTTTCACACCCCCATCACCATCTTGATCATCAAGTTGACGTTGTACCCGCTTCAATGAGGATTGTTGTTGTGCTTTGAGAAGGGGCCACATCTGCTCCACAAAAGCATCGGGGCGTGTGTGTTCGTTTTCATCCAATTCACGCGAGAAGGGACGCATCGTTGATTCGGCAATGAATTTGACCATTTGTTGTTGTTGCGTAATGTGTTCGGGGATTTCAAAGTTAATGCTCATGATTGTCTCCTAATAGTATTTCTGCGCTATACGATTGCCAGTCCATCGAAGGTGGGGAAACCGCGTCCATTACGTAACCAACGTTCTGCGGGATACTCCCGAATGAAGCCATAACCGCCGAGTGTCTGTACCCCGCTGTCGGTGACGAACAGTACCATTTGGTCAGCATATTGTTTGGCAAGTACGGCTTCTCGTGTGGCATCTTCGCCTTGGTCGAGTTTCCATGCGGCTTCCCATGCCATCAGACGCGCACCATCAATCTCAACTGCCATCTCCGCCAGCATGAACGCAATCGCCTGATTTTGGGCAATCGGTTTGCCGAATTGTTCACGTTGTTTGGCATATTCTACGGCGTATTCATAACTGCCTCGCGCCACACCCACCGCCATAGATGCAAGGGCAATCCGTTGACGATTCAGGATGGTTTCATAATCAATGCCCACAGCCCCGCCGACTTTGGCATCTGCCGAGACACTCACATCACTGAAATTCACGCGATAGGTTGGCAAGGCACGCAAGCCCATCAACTGCTCACGCTTTTCGATGGATACACCATCTGTATTTTTCGGAACAATATACGCCGATACTGCACCCGAATCGGTATGTCGTGCATATACCAAAATATGATTGGATTCATTTGCTAACGGCACATAGGCTTTAGTCCCATTGAGTGTCACCAAATCACTGTCCACCGAAGCAGTGGTTTTCAATTCATAGGGGTCAAATGCAATCCCCGGCTCAAGCAGTGCCGATGTTGCTGGTACAAAGTCTTCTTCTAAAAATAAGGGGAGATATTCTTCACGTTGCGTATCCGTCCCATACAGAATAATCGGATAGGCAAACAACGCCGGAGTCAGGATGTGCATCGCAACCGATAAATCGCCAAATGCCATCTCTTCCGCCGCGAGGACCCCTGTAATCGCACTCATCTCACCAAAACCACCCAATTCATCGGGAATAGCAGAGGGAATCAGCCCGATTTGCCAACCACGCGCGACTATCTCATTCGGCGGTTCACTCTTTTCATCATGTTCATGCGCGATGGGACGAATATCATTCAGCGCATACCGATTGATTGTCTCCACCAACAATTGTTGATCTTCCGTTGGAGTAAATGACACCATCTTTACTTGTACCTTTCTAACTTATTCTTAAATTGAGTTGGTTGTTTGTCTTGTCAATTGACCAAAATAAACGGCAAATAAAATCATCCCCACGAGCAAAAATAGCCCTCGCCAGACGATCAAATCGGGCAGTGCTACTGTGACGACACCAAATATTGGGAAGATGATCATCAAAAGTGCAATCACTTTTTCAAAATTCGATTGTCGTGGGAAACTGAGCGCAAACGCATATAACGTCCCAAAAGCAAAGGTCCATTTGAGCATCGTCAGCAAATAGACTGTCGTAATTTGGGGATCAAAGGTTGCACTATTCGTCGCCATCGTCGCATAGGTGATGAAAAAAGCGTTCTCCGTGACATCCGCTAAGGCCGTGAGTAACCCCATCCCCAAACCCACCCAAGCGAAGGCTTTCGATTCTTGTGAAGCGACCACTGCTAATCCCACAAACACTAGTGCATAACTCAGCGGAAAGAGCGTATCCCCCGCAAAAAAGAGTAAAGTCTGTTGCGGATAAAGCTCAATGATGTCCAAGAAAGCAACCTCTTCTATCGCAAAAGGTTGGAGCAGAATCCCACTCGGCACACTATTTGATGCAATCAGTTGCACCACAATCGCCACCAACGCCAGAACAGCCGCGAGGGTTGTGGATTGATATATCCGCCGATGGTTCACTATAGTCCACCTGTGACTTCAATCACCTGTCCAGAGACATAATTCGAGAGTTCACTCGCCAAAAAGAGCATCGGACCCGCCGCTTCATCTACTGTTCCGGGACGACCCATCGGAATTAACGTGGGAGCAAACTGTCGCCTTTGTTCAGGGATACCTAATTTAATGCGTTGTCCCTCGCGTTCTGTGAAGTTTTCTTCCCCTTCGGATTGAGTCAAGCGGGTGTCGATAAAACCATAAGCAATCGCATTGACTTGAATGTTAAATAAACCCCACTCTTTCGCCAGCGTTTTCGTCAAACCGACGATGCCTGCTTTCCCTGCAGAGTAATTGGATTGTCCCAAATTGCCCCGCGTCCCCGATGTACTGCTGACATTGATAATTTTGCGGAATTCGGCTTGACCATTGGCTTGCTTTTCCGCTTTGGCGACTTCTCGCATATAGGGAACACAAGCCCGAATCAGCTTAAACGGTGCAGTCAGATGTACAGCTAGAATCGCATCCCATTGCTCATCCGACATCTTATGGAGCATCCCATCCCATGTATAACCCGCGTTGTTCACGAGAATGTCAATACCGTTATAAGTGCTGACTGTCTGCCCGATGAGTTCTTCAATCCCACCATCATCCGTGACATCCGCAGGCACAGCAATCGCGGTCCCACCAGATGCTTGGATTTCGCTGACGGTTTGCTCTGCTGGATTGGGATCAATGTCTGTCACAACCACTTTTGCCCCATGTTGGGCAAACAACTTCGCCGTCGCCGCCCCAATCCCGCGCCCGCTTCCCGTAATAATCGCAATTTTGTCTTGGAGTAATTTCATACTGTTTCCTTTAATAAAAGAAAATGTTGTTTTTTTGATTTACTTGGTTTTCTTTGCGTCTTTGCGGTTCAATAACGATGTCAGGAAAATATCCGCCATCTGATTCGCCACCTCTTCCCCTGTCAACCGCCCGCCTTGCTTGAACCACACGCCAATCCAATTCTGCGCGCCCAGCATCGTCTTTACTAGGATGGCAGGGTCAACTTCACGAAACTCCCGTGCGTCGATACCTGCTTTCACCACATCCTGAAACAATCGTTCAAAGTAATCGCGCCGAGCAAAAAAAGCATCCCGCCGTTCGATATACTCGTGGGAGGCATTACCATCCTCATCCCCATTCGTCGTGGGGTCGATTTTGGCATTCATCAACGCCCGAATCTCAAAGACCATCGCCGCGCCGACTGCTTTGTTATCCGCAATACTCATGACATGAAAGCGCACCATCTCGCGCAGTTTCTCAGCATTTGAAATGTCTCTTTCGACAATCGTTTCCAATTGTCCGATTGCATGTTCCAGCCCTGTTTCCAGCACCGCAAGGAGCAAAGTATCTTTATTCCGAAAGTGATGATAGAGACTCGCCGCCGTCAAATTGACCTGTGCCGCGATGTCTTTCATGGTAGTGGCTTCATAGCCGTTGCGGATGAGTAGGTCCGCCGCCGCGATAAGAATATCTTCTTTGTTGACGGATTGGTCTGCGGGTTTCCGCGCCAAGAGGCTGTCCTTCAGAGTCAGATTAATCGAATCATGATTCGATTATAATGCGTGGTGACCTAGAGTCAAGCAAACATCTCTCAACACAATAAAACCTGATATGATAGTTTCGTCACTTTGAGATGGGGATTCAAGGCATTACGACGCAAACATGGATAAAACCTTCTTTTGCCGACTACAGAATGAAGATGAGTTTCTTGCTGGGTTAGGACAATCAGAAATGAATTGAGTAAATGAACAATCATGAATTTCATACAACTTCTTGATAGATTTTTCGTCTAAAATGTATTTAAATAATCCGTTATAATGTTTACTGTGTCGTTCATTTAGACGAATGTGAAGCCCATGCCAACCCGTTGGACTCCCTTTGACCTCATCTTTTTCGATTGTGATAGCACCCTCTCAACGATTGAGGGCATTGACGAACTCGCCAAACTCAAAGGCAAAGAAGAGCGAGTTGGTTTATTAACAAACAAAGCCATGGATGGTGAACTCGATTTATCCGAGGTTTATGGCAAGCGCCTCAGAGCGATACGCCCCACACGCGGACAACTCAAAGCCATCGAACAACGCTATTGGGAAACCATCGTCGAAGATGCTCAGGCAGTCATCCAAGCCCTGCAGTTCTTAGAGAAGCAGGTCTTCATCATCAGTGGGGGATTGATTGATGCAGTCAAAGGCTTCGGGATGCGCTTAGGCGTAGCACCCGATCACATCCGCGCCGTCGAACTCGTATACAACGAACTCTCCGGCAATTGGTGGGAATACCATGAGCCTGCCACGCAACAATCTCAGACTTACCTCGACTATGGAGAAGGTGCATTGACTGTATCCACCGGCAAGTCGGATATTATCCAAGAACTCGCGGGCGATAGTCCCGGACGCAAACTCATGATTGGCGATGGCTCATCCGACCTTGCGACCCAATGCTGTGTTGATTTATTCGTGGGATACGGCGGAGTCGTCGCACGCGAAAAAGTCAAAGCCACATCCGATATTTTCATCGAATCCGAGTCGCTAGCTCCCATGCTCCCCCTCGCAACCGGGGTCTTGGGCTACAAGCTGACACAAAATACCCCCTATCAAGCTCTGTTTGAAAAAGGCATCCATCTCGCCCTATCGGATAGCGTGAAATTCAAGGATGCTAGTCAACGTCAGCACTTTATTGATGCATTCCAACTCATCAACGAGGAGTGATTCTGCAATATGAAATTTGCTGCGATTATCTTTGATATGGATGGACTATTGGTTGATTCCGAACCGGTGTGGGAAATGGCAGAGCAAGCCGTCATCGAAGCACACGGCAACACCTATGACGATGAATTCCGCAATGCGCTAATCGGGCTAAGGATGGATGAATTTGTTGCCGGACTCAGAAAATACTTCCAATTTGAGATTAGCAATGAAGAAATCTATCAAGAGATTATCGATAAAATGCTCGACTTCATACCCATTCATGTCAAAGCGCAAACAGGCGCAAATGAATTGATTCAATATGTCAAAGAACAAGATGTCACCCGTGCCATTGCTTCCAGTTCCCCACAAAGCATTATTGATCGCACCGTCACCAGCAAAGGATGGGAAGACGCTTTCCCACGACGCTACACCGCCGATCTCGTGGACAAAGGCAAACCTGCGCCGGATGTTTATCTCTACACGGCTGAGAAATTAGGTGTAAAGCCAGAAAATTGCCTCGCACTAGAAGATAGCCCCAACGGTGCGCGCGCCGCGGTCTCAGCTGGAATGACCTGTTACGCCATCCCCGACCCCTCCCATTCCAAAAAAGAAGCCTTTGCTGATATTACCCCGCACGTCTTCGATAGCTTGTTGGATGTCCTAGCTGAACTGCAAGGTCAAAACCACTCATGACCCACCAAATTCTTGTCGCTACCGACTTGACAGACGAAAGCCTCCAACTCCTTCGGGATTCAGCTGATGTCGAAGTTACCGTTGTGCCACCAAAAACAACAAAGGTGCGGGATTCACTTCAAGATGCTCACGTCATCATCACCCGTGAAGACTTTCAATTGGATGCACCCCTGCTCGACCATGCCCCCAAATTAAGACTGATTGCACGGATGTCGGCAAGTCTAAATGGACTCGACATCAAATCGGCGACGGCACGCGGAATTCTGGTCATGAACACCCCCGGCACTACCTCTATTGCCGCCGGAGAACACACCCTCGCCTTGATGCTCGCCTTGAGTCGGAAGATTCCACTGATCCATGACAGCATTAAGGAAGGCTGGTGGTTGCTAGACCGCAAGCAACAGGTTGGCACACAACTCTATGGCAAAACCTTAGGCATTGTCGGCTTAGGTCGGGTGGGGATGATTGTTGCCAAGCGCGCCCTCGCTTTTGGTATGACGGTGTTAGCTTATGACCCCTATCTGTCTGAAGAAGCAATCCATGAGCGTGTGATGCTCGTGGATTTTGATGACTTATTGGCACAATGCGATTTCGTCAGCATTCATGTCCCCGCCACAAAAGAAACCCAAGATTTGTTCGATGCTGAAACCATCCAACAGATGAAACAGGGTGCACGCCTGATTAACACTTCACATGGTAAAGTCGTCGATGAGACGGCACTCGCAGACGCACTGAAATCGGGGCATCTCAGTGGGGTTGCGGTGGATGTCTTCCGTGAAGAACCGCCTTATAATAGCCCACTTGTTGGCTTGGATAACGTCATACACACCCCTCACGTGGGTGATAACACCATTGAAGCAATGGAAGACCTTTCGATTCAAATTGTCGAGCAAGTCCTTGATGTGCTGAGTGATCGGGATTATCGCAATGTGGTCAACATGCCTCTCCTACCCGGCGTAGATTATCAAGAAGTCCGCCCCTACATGCAACTTGCAGAATACATCGGTACCCTCCACCATACCCTCGCCCGCACCCCAATTCGTCGGGTAGCGATTGAGTTGCGCGGAGATAACATGGTGGGACTCGTGAAACCCATGACCGTTGGCATTCTCAAAGGGATGCTCACACCCATCTTAGGTGCGTCTGTCAGCTACGTGAATGCGCCCCTCTTGGCTCATGAACGTGGGTGGCAAATGACACAAGCTAAAGGGCTAAATGTCGCCGAATACTTCAACGTTGCCACTGTGCAAGTCACATTAGAAGATGGCGAAGAGATTACGATTTCCGGCATTCTAGTCGATGCTCATGAACCGCACATCGTCCGAATCAATGAATATCGCCTCAACTTTGTCCCAAATGGATGGATTCTGCTCATGGGAAGCTACGACAAGCCCGGTGTAATTGGGCAAGTCGGTACGCTGATGTCGGACAATAACGTGAATATCGCAAGTTGGCATACGGGACGTGCCAAACCCGGTGGCAATACGCTAACCGTATTGACCTTCGATGAACCCTTACCCGATGCGGTGATGGAACAATTGCGCCAGCAAGCGTTTGTGCGTCATGCCCATCAAGTCCAGTTCTAACAAACCTACACAATTGCCAAACGCACTTTTCACGTACAATAAGGGCGAACTGTGATGTCAATTCACAATGGAGAAAACCTATGCGTTTATGGATACTGTTGATAAGTCTTTCGATTGCAATTGTCGCGTGTACTGGAGAAGCTCCTGCCGAGGGTGATACGCCCGTTCCACAAGATACATCCAACAATGTCGAACCCACACCCGACCCCAATGATGCGGTTGCCGTCGTGACTTTAACGCCCATGCCAGAAGGCGATGCGCTTGAAGTACCATTACCGCAAACCCTCGTCGCATCAGAAACAGAAGACCCCAACGCCGCTCTCGTCTTCGACCAACTGATTTTTGTGCGCTATGGTGGACCCGAAGGCACAGAGCCAATCAACCTGATACTGCAACAAGATGGAAGCTACACGCTCAATGACCAACCCGGCGCAACCACACCTGACCGTGTGATTCAGCTCGATGATTTGCTAGATGAAATCAACTTCTTTGGGATGCAAGGGACTCTACTCGGACCCAACACAGACACAGAAGACTATCGTTATCGTATTACGGTTATCCGCGCCGATGATGAACGGACCCTGCAAGCACAAGATGGCTTCTATCCACAAGAATTAGGACGTATATTCGGGCAATTATTAGCCATAACAGCAGGACGTTAACATCTATGAAATCAAGGAGAAGGTGAACATCATCTTCTCCTACTCACAATCCGCGTCACAAGGTAATGCCTGCACGGTCAAAATATAGTTCGTTGGTACACCACCCCGATCTTGAATCAGCAAGCGGAAATCGGTGGAATCACCCGCTTTCAATATCTCGTCATCCGCATCCACAAAGCCCGCCGCTACCACCTGCCCTACATCATCAAAAATCGTTGCCACAACACGAATCGCTTGTACCGACTCATCCCTGTCATTAGTGATTGTCCCTGATATAACCAAATGCTCATTCTCATTAAATTCAATCTCATCCGTCCATGACAAATCATCAGTCACAATGTCAATGGGCGTATTGGTCAGCCAATCACCCTGCCCAACTTCAATGAAATATTGTGAGGCTTCCGGAGTTTGTCCCTGACCAAAGCGCAAGCTAAAAGGCACGAACCCTTCGGGAACGAGTGTATACCCCATGATAGAGTCCACTGCTTCTGCAATGGCTTGTCCTGATTCATCCTGTAAGACGGCTCGTATGGGAATGTTTGAGAGGTCTTGCCCACTATGGTTGGTCACTTCGCCTGTAATATAGAAGACATTATCTGCCGTTGTCCAAGTAGTGACATTCACAATCTCTAACGGATTCCACGCCAAACTCGACAACGCACTCATCGGTGAGGGGGTTAGGGCATCGCCAGATTGCAACTCGAAGGTGTTGACAATCCCCTGCAAATTCGTGGTCAAAGTAGAGTCAGGTGAGAGTTGTGTCTCCAGAATCGCCACCAAACCGCGTTCTGTCTGGATAAACGTATTAAGTTGTTGGGTTTCACCTGTAGAGGTTAGTCGCAAGCCAGTCAAACGCCAACTCCCATCGCTCAAGGATTGACGGTCTTGTTCGGTGTATCGGCTTGCATCCGGTCGGACTTGCGTTTGATAATCCAGCATCAACGTCCGCAGTTGAGCATCACTGATCTCTTGTCCCAAGTTAATCACCGATATCACCAACAAGGAATCAGTTTGATTCGGTGGCGCAAAGGCGGTGGATGCCAATACATCTGTATGCTGACTAAATGCCGACCAATTACGCGGTAACACCACTGAAAATGCCCCTGATGGATGCTCATATTTCGTTGGTGACAAATCCGGTGGAAGCGGAGTCGGCGCAAAAACCACAGCTCCACTTGAACAGGCGGTCAACACAATAGACATAGCAAAAACAAGCAATTGGTAGCGCATTCAATATCCTAGCAACGTGGTTTGATCACGTTTATAGCACAAGTTCATTATCGCACCAGACTATAACAAAGCTGTAATGGTACTTGCGTACTACTTGTCTTCAAGCACAAAAAAAAGTATCCTTTAACTACAGTGATGTTACAAAGTAGAAACGTTGACTGAGCAAACAGCGATTTCTACAAACATTTTGCAACAATCATGTGCAGGGTAATCATAGAGCAGGCAAAGGCTTTTTCCTCATGTATGCAGTGAACGAAATCTTCTTCCCCCATCATATCATTCCTTCCATCAAAGATTTAGGCGGTTCACAATGGCACGATTTAGTCGATCGTGTTGCTAAACTCCCACAATCACACGAAGAAACCCTCGCCTTCATGCGGATGATGATTAAGTTAAATGGTTGCATGGGGTGCGAGACCGATAGCTACCGCGCGATGAAGGGATGCCTCGCTTGTACCCAACAAACGCTCCGACGTTATAAGGGCGATGACAACGATTTATTGCAGATGTTCGACGAAGCCCTCACTGAGATTCGTGCCTATGCAGAAGACAACTCGCACTGGGGAATACAAGTCGCTGAAAAAGTCTTGATTCCGTCCTAATTTTCCTCTAGTCAAAGCTGAACAATCGGCAACCATGCGCCAGTTTCCTAATTGACGCACCATAGCCCCTATGCTAGACTACATCGGTCACTGCTGAAACGCGCAGTTCCATATTGAATTTCTAAACTAACAGAGAGGTTTTGGGAGATATCTACCTCAGAGTATCGTATTAATCATCAAATCCGTGGGCGTGAAGTGCGCTTAATCACGCATGAAAACGACAATATTGGTGTGGTTCCCCTCGATGAAGCGATGGAGATGGCAGAAGAAGTCGGCTTAGACCTTGTTGAGGTCGCACCAAATGCTGAACCGCCCGTGTGTCGCATCATGGACTTTGGCAAGTTTCAATACGAGCAACAACGGAAAGAACGCAAAGCCAAACGCAACCAGACGAAGATTGAAATCAAAGAAGTTCAGCTTCGTCCCAAGACAGATGATTATCATCTCCAGTTCGGTATTAAGAACGCGCGTCGTTGGCTCAAGCAGGGCAAAAAAGTGAAGTTTCGGGTGCGCTTCCGTGGACGTGAAATTACACACTCACAAATCGGTCGGGAGCGATTAGAAGGAATCATCACCGAACTCGAAGATGTTGGTGTGGTCGAACAACGCCCCAACATGGAAGGTCGTGACATGCTGATGATCCTCGCCCCATTAAGTGAATAAACGGTATCCTTTTGGAGTATAGAAGTCGTGGCGAAAAAGAAAAAAGCAAAGAAGTATAAACTCAAGACGCACAAGGCAACTGCCAAGCGTTTTAAGGTGACAGCAACTGGTAAAGTCATGCGGACAAAGGGTGGCAAAAGTCACTTGCGCCGTCGTTCATCCAAACGTGTGAAGCGTCAATTCGATAAAATGTTGGAAGTACCCGAAAAAGCAATCGCCAAGCGGGTACGCCGGTTAGCACCCTATTTGGGTAAATACAAAGCCAATCCACCAGCCTAAGTCGCTGGTCGTATTTTAAAGTTGATAATCCCGGTGCGCTGGTGCCGGGTGTTTGTTGTCTAGGGAGTAATATAATGGCAAGAACAAGAACCGGTGTCGTCAGACGGCGCAAACACAAAAAAGTCCTCAAAATGACCAAAGGGCAATGGGGGACACGCAGTAAACTCTTCAAACGTGCCAATGAAGCCATGATGAAGAGTCTTTTCTATAACTATCGGGATCGTAAGGCACGTGCGCGTCAATTCCGTCGCTTGTGGATTACTCGCATCAACGCCGCCGCTCGGCTCCATGGCTTGAGCTATAGCCGTTTCATGCATGGGTTAAAGCTAGCAGGGGTCGATTTGAACCGCAAGATGCTGGCAGATATTGCCGTCCGTGATGAAGACACCTTCCGCAAATTGGCAGCACTCAGCCAACAAAACCTCAACTAAACTTATCAAATAGGGTGTACATACGCTTTGTATGCCCTATACTTCTTGCAATTCAACCCCAAGCATCGTTTCTTCAATCAAGTTATCCACAACCGCATGGAGTGCTTCTTCTTCTGTTGCGCCCTCTTGAAGTTTCTTGCGATAGGTTTTGATTTGGCGGTCTGCACTCGTGCCATGTTCAACGATGTGATGAATATACTCCGCCTCATCGCGCGAGCCTAATTCGTCCAAGACATCATCCACAAATTCGAGGATTTCATTCGCCAAAAAGCGCATGGGGACGGGTTCGGCTTTCCCATAATCGACAATTTGCCCGTCCAAGCCATAGCGTACCGCCCGCCATTTGTTCTCAGCAATCAATTCAGAACGATACACACGCCAACTCAAATTTTTATTGCGGAGTTTGATTAACTTCGCACAAAAGGCTTGAATCAATGCCGCCACACACAGGGCTTCGTCAATGGTTGTACAGACATCCGCCACCCGAATTTCGAGTGTCCCAAAATTGCGTTGCGGACGAGTATCCCACCACAACTTCGTGTAATCCGCTGAGCCATCGTCACGCCCTTTACCCAGCGAGCCAACCCTTCCCATCAGCTGGACAAATTGAGTGTAATCGCTGTACGAGTCAAATATCGGCGGAATCCCGGTGCGTGGTAGGCTTTCAAAAATGATACTACGATAGCTCTTCAATCCAGTGTGTCGTCCATGCCAGAAAGGAGAACTCGTCGTCAAAGCAAGAATATGTGGCAGGAAGTATCGAAATTGATTTTGAATATCAATGGTCAATTCAAGTGCTTCGGGTGTTGTTCCAATTCCCACGTGGACATGGAAACCAAAGATAAGCATCCGTCGCCCCACATCTTGCATATGCGTTTCGAGGTCTTTGTAGCGTTCGCCTTCATTAATGAGCTGATCTTCCCACTTTGAAAACGGATGGGTCGATGCCGCGGCAATCACCCGTCCATGCTCTCTGGCAAGTTCACAAATGGTTCGCCGCAAGCGGATAATCTCTTGCCGAGCTTCTTTGATATTACGACAGATATTGCTTCCTACTTCAATTTGCGATTGCATGAATTCCGGTTTCACTTGGTCGCCCAAGACAATCCGACCCTGTTCCAGCATTTGCTGGACATACGATGTTAATGCACGAGTTTCGGGATTAATGATTTGATATTCTTCTTCAATACCAAGGGTAAGCGGGGCAGATAACATAACCACAATCCTTAGAATAAACTTTTGATTCGATAGTATATCGTCTAAAGGATTTGCGCAAATATTCTAAGTATAAACCTTGAAAACATACCATACCGTATGGTATACTTCTTGAAGAGGAGACTATGACTCAAGCAACCAAACAAACATGGCTAGAAGAAGGATTAACTGTGTTGGCGCAAGAAGGCGCAGACACTATTCGGATAGATACCTTATGTAAACGGCTCAGTGTGACGAAAGGCTCGTTCTATCACCATTTCAAAAATCGCCATGCCTATCTGGAAGGTATCCTTGGTTATTGGGAGGATAAATACACCTCGCAATTTATCGAACACAGTCAACAGGGTAAGACACCTGTCGAAAAGATGCGCCGTCTTACCCAACTCAGTACAGGATTAGCCGATACAGAAATAGAGCGAGGTGGCTTAGAGGTGGCGATTCGCGCATGGGCAATGCATGATGAGCTTGCACGGAACTATCTAACACGAGTTGACCAACGACGCATCGCCTATGTGCAAGAATTGGCTAATCAATTACTTGATAATCCCGAACAGTCCAAAGTCATCGCCCAAATTATGTACACCATCCTCGTCGGCAGTCAGCACCTCTTACCACGCTTAACCAGTCAAGAATTGAAAACCATTTATCAAACGCTTGAACATCTGATGGGAATCGAAGGAGACCCCAAGTGACCATCGCCAAACGCCAAACCAAGTATGCTTATCTCAATTCAATTGATGTTTTCCCGTCCTTACTTGAAGGTGCAGACCACATCGACATCAAAACCATTGAGGGGGATGAATCTCTACGCGAATTCACCGCCAAAGCCCTTAGTTATCAACCTGCGTGGGTGACTTTTCTTTATCGCATTCGCTGGGCATTCGTCCGCTTACTCGGCATGAAGCAAGAAGGTGTACCCAAAGCCCCTCAACTCAATCCTGACGACATCCCCATGACTCCCGGCAAAAAAGCCGTTTTCTTCACCGTGCAACACGCCAAAGAAGACAGTTATATCTTTACAGACATAGAGGAAAAACATCTCAAAGCAGGCTTGGGCATTGTCGCCGAACCACTCTCAGACGGACGCAACCGCTTCTATGTCATCACCCTCGTCTACTACAAACATTGGACAGGCAAGGTCTATTTCAATGTCATACGCCCCTTCCATCACTTCGTCGTCGGGATGATGGTGCGCGCCGGCGTGAAAAGATAATTAACTGAGTAACTTCAATCAATGTCCATTTAGAAATATGATCCTGTAGTGATTGACCCATGTGTCAACCATAAAAAACCCAATCAATCGCTAGCCAATCAACTAACAACCAACCCTAACTAATCACTAAAAACGCTTACAACCTTGCTACAATATCCCTTTATCGCTATCGTACAGGTCTTGAGCCAAAGCAATCCAAGTGCATCTCATGACTCCCATCACCAGCACCCAGAACAAACGAGTCAAGCATGTCCAACTCCTACAGACCAAAGGACGTGCCAGACGCGCCGAATACCAGATTGTCCTCGAAGGTGCGCGCCTGATTGACGATGCGCTCAAGAGCAAGGGGAGTGGGATATTCGCACTTTACACACCCGACACAGCCGATTACGGAACCATCGCTCAATTGCAAGAAAACGATGTCGAACTGTATCCCGTTTCATCCGAGGTACTCGCACACGTCAGCGACACCCAACAACCACAGGGGATTGTCGCTGTCTTTGCTTTGCCCACACCTCCCATGCCTAAAGAGCCAAGTCGCATCCTCATCCTCGATGCCATCCGTGAGCCGGGCAACATGGGAACGATTCTCCGCACCGCCCGCGCCGCCGATGTCGAATTGGTCATCCTCGCCCCGAAATGCGTCGATGTCTACAACCCCAAAGTCATCCGTGCAGGCATGGGCGCACACTTCCGCCTCCCCATTGTCGAAGCCAATTGGAACGAAATCATGGGCTTTTGTGAGGATATTCCAGTTTACATCACCAGTGGAGAAGGTGATACACCGTATACAAACGTGGATTGGACGCAAAAATGGGGATTAATCATCGGCAATGAAGCAACTGGTGTAGGACAAGATGCACAGAAACTCGCGCAACAATCCATCACCATCCCCATGGCAAACGATACCGAATCCCTCAACGCCGGAGTCGCCTCCGCCATCATCTTATTCGAGGCACATCGACAAAGAAGCAGTGATTAGTTGTTGGTTCTTAATTTCGCGGAATCTTTTGGTTTCACTCCACCACCAACGGCGATTCCTTCTGCACCAAGCCACGAATCTTCAGCACACCATTGTCATTGACGACTTCATAGGTCGGCAAGTCCGTCGTACCAACCGGACCGCGCACCAACTCACCCGATTGCGGTGTAAAGCGCGCCCCATGCTTAGTACACACCAAACAGCCCGTATCATCCATCACTTCACTAATCGGGAACTCCTTATGCGTACAAGTCGCCGACACCGCCCAATACTCCCCGTTCGTCCGCCCGATAAGAACCGACTCGCCATCCAATTCTTTCAAAATCAGATTCGTCTGTGCTAACTCATCAACCGTCGCTATGATGGTCTCATCCAAATTCAATTCAAGTGGTTGGGCTGGCTCCAGAATCGGTTCGGTTTCGTCGTCTTTCGCTTTAGAAAACTCCGCCCGACGTGCCGATACCATATCGCGCAAGAAATCAACCGCACTCTGAACGTGCTGACCTTCCGGTAAGCCTTTTTGCCACTCTTCCTGAGCTATCGACGGTGAATTGCCAGCCATTGCCGATGCCAACAGCACATGATGCTCCATATCCTGCACATACATCTCCACAAACTGACGTACCGCTTGCTCCACCATCGGAGACAATTGCCGATTACGAAGTGCGCGTTTCAGCACCTCTTTCGCATGTTTGAAACGGTTGAATTCTGCATTCTGGTCACCAGAGAAGCCATCCCCACCTGGCACATCTTGTTGCGCCATCGACGGACGCACAATCTCGCTATAAATCTGGCTAGAGAAGTTTGCCGCATACCATTCACAAGCAATCCCCGCCCGCAAAAAGGTCGAGGCATAATCCAGTTGCGTAACAACCGTCTCCTCATCCCCTTGTTGAAGCGCATCCACCGCGTCATGCACGGAACGAGTCAAGAAGATGGTAATCAAGTCAAACAAATGATGCCCGACCAACCAGCGGAACATCGCAATATTTCGTCGTTGCAAATTATCCGTCGCCAGTGTATTCCACAACACCTCTGTCGCTTGCAAATTACGATGCTCTTCACCCACATAATGCGCGGGTACAGGCGGAATGCCATCTATATCCTCGACAAGGAAGATGTGGAACATCTTATACAACGCCATGAACAGCACTTCGACTTCTTCTCGTGCCAACATAGTATAGGGCAAATCACCGAGTAAAGCATACGTCGTCGCCACACACTGACACAGCAATTGTGGAGCCGTCATCTCTGGCACGCGGATGATGCTGAAATACTCATCGTAGACGATATAGCCCTCCAGATGATGTCGGTCAAAATCCGGCAAAGACTTATTCTGCACATCCCGATTCGACTGCATCGTATACTGTTCACCCAGTCGGGCATAATCAGGGAAGGTCGCTTCATAAATTTCATTCAGCATCGCCCGAATCAAGATAATTTGTTCACGCACTGCCGACAATGGCAAAAGAAACTCATGCAATAAATTTAAGGTCTCGCGTAGGCGATTATTCAGGCGCGCCACTTGACGAGTCAATTCAGGGGATAAAGTATTCGTCTCGATATTTGTCGTATTCGTCGGCAAAAAGACCTTCGGAATCGTATACGGTGCAGTAATCCCATAGGTTGGTGTTGTTGCAGTCCCCAAAACCATCAATGTGTACCTCATCTATTATCAAATCGTCGGAATATCCCTCTATTTTAACTTATTTTGCATTCATTTGTAAATTAAGAATATTATTCAGCAATTATACATATAACCAGAATAAATTACTATAATTATTGCATTTTCTGAATTTTCGCAAGTTAAACATTTAACTGTTTACTCCGCTTTACGATAGATATGCAGTATATTCGCATCTTGCACGTTATAGCCTATAGACACAGACGATGCATCGGAAGTGACAGTGAGTTATCCAGATTCAGACAATCTACAAAGCTTGATTCAGCAGGCACAAGCAGACCCTGAGCAATTCCGTCTGCTTTATCGCCAATGTTTCCCGCGTGTCTATGCCTATGTAGCTTATCGCGTGGGACGCAAGCAAGATGCCGAAGATGTAGTCTCGGAGATATTCGTGAATGTCATCAAAGCCTTTCCCAAGTTCGATTATCGGGGTGACGGTTCATTCACCGCATGGTTATTTCGTATCGCGCACAATCAAGTGACACAATTCTATCGACAGAATCACCATCAACAGACGATTCCCCTCGATGAATTGCCAGAGATTGAGAGTCGTGGCATATCCCCCGATGGCTTGGTACTACGGAAAGAACGCTTTGCTGAGTTACGCGAGCTGATTAACGAATTATCCACTCGTCGCCAAGAAGTCGTCACCCTCCGCTTCTTCGGTGGCTTGCGGAATCAAGAGATTGCAGAGGTCTTGGGTCTGGATGAACGCACCGTCGCGTCACATCTGAGTCGGGCAATACAAGATTTGAAAAAAAAAGCGCAAGCGGAACTGTTTGAGGTCAGCGCATGAGCAAGCACGATTATGAACTCCTAAACGAAATTGAGCAGTTGCTCGATACCCGCCAAGCGTCAGGGGATAGACTCCTTGATGACCTTGCCAATACGGTCCCGCGCGCCTCAGCCAACTTTCAACACAACTTAGAAAATCAACTTATCGCACAGATGGCAGGAGACAACCCTATGCCCAAAATGAAACGAAATCAACGGAATCAAAGACGTTGGTTCACCCTGAGCAAAATT
Organism: Anaerolineae bacterium; assembly: GCA_028284565.1. The sequence goes on from JANQRM010000448.1 coordinate 21,656, forward strand.
GCCGCAGTATTCATTCTTTTGCTGATGGTCAGTTCACTAACATACTGGAAGAATTCAGGTCCAACAGTCGGCACCTTAGCAGAAGGCATACCGAACAACAGTACGGTCTGTTTACAAAGCGAAAACGGAGAACCAATTCCAGTCTATCGTCATGCAGCGGTGGATGGTGCAATCCTAGCAGAAATTCCTTCAGGCATCAGCGTTACCTACTTGGAAACTGTCACCAGTGTTGAGTCTGCGCCACTCGCACAACATAACGAGGCAATGCGTATTCGTTTTCATGCTGGTGTTGACTTATTGGGCTTTGTGAATCGACTCGATGTTTCGCATATGTTGCTTTACCCCTGTGGTGAAGCCCTCACCGAATCCATCATCCCAGCTTCACCCTTTGAATATGGCGGGCAAGTGGTGGACATGCTGGATACCACCACCTTCTTACAAATGACGCGCGCTGGCATGAATTGGGTGCATATCAACATCGCCTTTATTCCTGAAGATACGCAAGCCAGTGTCCAAATCGTTGCTGAAGCCCTTGAAATCGCCCGACGTGGCAATCTCAACCTGCTTGTGACCGCCATAGGAAATCCCAGCGAAGTCTTCAATGATGGCTATTTCGACGGCTATGCACGATGGGTTGGGGAACTTGCCGGCAAGGGAGTCGATGCTATCGAAATTTGGAGTGAACCCAACATTGACCGCAATTGGATTGCTCATCACATGCGTGGCGAAGAGTACATCAAGTTGCTCCGCCCTGCATATAATGCCATAAAACAAGCCAGCCCCAATACCATCGTCATCAGTGCCGCACCAGCCCCCACCGTTGCCGAATCCGCCTTTGAAGGACAAATCCGCAATGATGACGCTTTCCTACAAGAAATCGTCGATAGTGGTGGCTTGAACTATGTCGATTGTGTCGGTTTGCATTATGTCGAAGGCATGGTTTCTCCATCCCTCATATCAGGTGATGGACGCGATGATGTCCGCACTCGCTACTTCCATACACACATCCAAACCTATAACGACATTGTGGACAATCAACGCCCCCTCTGCATCACAGAATTGGGTTATCTCTCAGGTGAGGGACAAACCCTCCCACCTCCCTTTGCGTGGGCAAACCAGACAACCAACGCTCAACAAGCACAATGGATAACAGAAGCCATCGACGTCGCCAGAAACATGGGCAACATTCGCTTTGTCAGCATCTATAACATGGACATGCCCTATGACGAGGTCATGCAAGGCTATTCAATCGTTCAAGAGGATGGCACATGCCTGACTTGTGAACGTCTTCAAGAAGCCCTGCCCAAAGAACCTACTGTGAATGATGAAGTCGTCTGGGAAAATAGTGAACAAGTCCCCAGCCATTACATTCCCGTTGTTATCGCCACCCACCGCATTCCAATCGGCACACAAATCACCGAAGACATGCTGACCCTAGCCTATTATCCCGATGACCTTGCCATTCACTACGAAACAACCAGCCAAATTGACGAACTTGTGGGCAAGACCACCTTCGTTGAAATCCAACAATTACATCCAGTGCCGACCAACTTCTCCACAGAACCCTTACCTATCGGTGATGTGATTGTTCCAGAGGGCAAAGTCGCGGTTGCTATCCCCATTGACGAAACACCCGTGACCTCCGGTGCAGTAGTCGGCGGAATGCCCATAGAAATCCATGCCGTGCTTAATACGGTTGAAGTTGACGCAGAATTTCAAGCAATCGCTGATGCAATTCCAGAAAATAGCACTGAGACAAACGTGGTTTTACCTGCTGAAATCATTTACATCGGGGTTAGCTCAAGTAATGCCGTACAAGGGATGATCATGGTGGCGTTAGACGGCAACGATGCAGTCATTCTGACATGGCTTATTGATGCAGGAGTACCTTATGAAATTATCCCGATGACACCTACTCCATCACTCTTCCAATCCTTATGCCGTGT
>JANQRM010000458.1 GCA_028284565.1 Anaerolineae bacterium
AAGGTGCACCGATTAGCAACGGCACGAACGGAGGATTGAAGATATCCCATCCGATTTCGATAGCATGTCCGACACTGCCAATTGTGGGCGATGAGTCAAATGTGGAGCATACCTTGTAGTGAAAAAAGGGTGCGCCAAGTACGTTTAAGGCACGAAATTTTTGCGGTAGCTCCTTGTTCATTTGTTCCGGTGACATACTGCGACTGACTCCAGCAATGCCCAGAGCTTTGACATCGGGGAAGTGTGCCAACTGCGTTTCTGTGGGAACATCCAGAAAGAGGACAGTTTGAATGCCTCCAGATTCTAACTGTTCCATTACATCGGTCGAGCCTGTGAAATCATCGCCGTAAAAGGTCAGGATAAGATCATTCATCATACTGCGTATTTCTCTAAGGCGTGCTTTAGTTCAATATGGTCACGAGCGTATTCATCTAGTGGGATATGTTGTACAGTCGCGTCCCATGCTTGTCGCAAGCTCTGTACACCAGCCTTGATACCGTCAGGATGTGCAAAGATGCCACCACCTGCTACATACATTAAATCCGTACTGCCAAGTGCCGCATAGGTGTCAGCAACCTGTCCTGCCCACTGTCCCGACGAAAAAATCGGCATGGCTTCATATCCCCCAAAAAGGGGTGTTAAGACCGCTTTCGCCGCTGCCACCACGGAGGCATCACTTTCACAGAATTTATTTTGCAAACCATTCACATGCAGATGGTCCACACCAGCGAGGCGCATAAGTTTCTGAAATGCTACATAGGAGATACCAATAGCTGGACTCCGATAATAGAGTCCCCAGCCTGCACGATGTCCATGTATCGGAAGCTGGCTATGCTTGCGAAGTTCAATGAGACCAACAAGCCCCACAGCGAGCATATTCACCATGACACAAGTGCCACCGTTGTTGAGGACAAGGTCGTGTCCGTGCTTCATTTCATCAAGATCACCTGTGATATTGAAGGCGACCATGACTTTTTTCCCAGTAGTTTCGGCATAGTCGTTAATCACTCGCATCACAGCTTCGATGCGATGTTTTAATTGAGAATGTGGTGAATTTGTTTGCAGTTCATCATCTTTGATGAAATCCAGTCCTGCTTCGCACAGGGTTTGCACAAGTTCGGCAGTTTCGGCTGGTGATAAACCTACACTTGGCTTGATAATAGTCCCAATCAATGGACGGTCATAAACACGAGCCAGCTCACGAGTTCCCGTGATGCCGAACTGGGGTCCGGCATAGTGGTCAGAAAATGAGTGGGGAATGTCAAGGTCAAGAAGTTTCACGCCAGTGAACTGTGCCAATTCAAACAGGTTGCCACTGACGGTCGTCATCAGGGTTGTGAGGGATGCCCCGATGTTGTCAAACGGGAATGAAATTACAATCTCTGCGCGACGAATGGTCTCACCAGCACGTGTGCCTCTTGCTCTTTGAAAACAGGGTAATGATGGCACATTAACCGTTTCCAACTCTGTGATGCGTATTATCTTTGCCCCATGCCGAGCCAACAATTCAGGTGTTTCTCCTGGTAATTTGACGAAGGTCCCAGAAGATTGTTCACGTGCCATCACCTGAGAGGCTTGATGGAGGTCATGTGCAGTTTCGATAGCATAGGTAGCAACAACAGCTTCACTCATAGCGTCCCATCTTGTATGGCTGTCCGGTTTCTGCCGACTGATACGCGCCAAAAACAAGTTCTAGTGTTTGTAAATTATCCCTTCCCGAGGTTTGTGGCTCTTTATCATTGTCCAGACATGAGACCCAATGTTGCTGAATCGAAACCACACTATCCTGAATGACATGCCCCGGCGGTGTCATCCAATCCAACCTCTCTGACTCAACATCCTCACTTGTGATGTCACCATCGCAAATCGTCTTCAGTTGATAATTGCGCTCGAGATGAACGGTACCCCGATTACCCTCAAGATGTACTAGCGTCTCTGGGAAGTTTTCCGTTTCCCACTGAGAATAGTAGCTTGCTGTTACAAGGCAGGTCGAACCCTCGTCGTTTTGGAGCATGATTGTGGCGACATCTTCCCCATTGATATTGGGATTCACATGTTGAGTCTGGCACATCAGTTGAGTCATATTGCCCATAAAAAAGCGCGCCAAATCCAGTAAGTGGATACCTAGATCGTAAATGATGAAGTGTTCGTCTTTTGCCAAATAGGGTTGATTGGCAAAAACATCATATGCACTGCGAAAGTCAATCCGCCCAAAGAATAGGTCACCGATGATATTGACTCGATCTTTGGTCTTTAGCATGGGGCGTTGCCAGCGAAAGTTCTCATGCACCATCAATTTCACGCCCGCATTGTCGCAAGCATCGACCATGAATCGAGCATCTTCCATGGAGGGTGCAAAAGGCTTCTGGCAGATCGTGTGGAGCCGATGTTCGGCGGCGAGTTCTACTACTAGGCGATGCGATTCAGGTGTTGTAACGATGTCAACAAAATCGAGACCAGCAACCTGCATCATGTGACGTGCATCTGTGTAGACACTCTCAATCCCGAATTTAGAAGCGGCTTGCTGAGCTTTATTTTCATCCAAATCACAAACTGCAACGATTTCAGCACCATCCACCTCGCGCCAACCATTCAAATGATTGTAAGAGAAGTATCCTGCTCCTATTAATCCGCCTTTGAGAGTCATGTATTGCTTCCT
>JANQRM010000473.1 GCA_028284565.1 Anaerolineae bacterium
AAAATCTAATTCGGCGATGTTTCGACTTTGAACCTGAGCCAACAATTGCGTATAGGTAATCTCGGCACGGTTACCATCCCCACCAAACAACGGAGACGACAGCATAGAAAAGAGCATAAACGCCAAGAATAATCCCGGTAAGAGCCAACGCCGCCATTCCGGTTGGGGCGGACGTTCTGGTTGCTGGGGGGTGCCCTTGTTTTCAGATTCCGTTTGATTGGGAGTTTTGTCATTATCCCATAACTGCATGGGTGCTTTATCCTTATCCATCATTTCAATTGACATTGCACCATTATAGCGTATCCCACTTAAGAAGTCTGATAGTGTTTCCTAAGAAATTCAAAAGATTTTTCCCAAATTCGCCTAATGCCTCTATAATGAAGGTATAAACAGAAGGAAATGGTGCGAATGCCAGACGATTTAACCCCTCAAAGCCCAGAATTAGCCAGTAATGAGTCAGAATCCACTCAAAAACATCCGACCGAGCAAGTTCAACGGGTGATTAATAAATTAGAGACTGACGGTACTGACGATAAAGTCGACGACCACACGGCTGAAACGCTGGTTTCTGGACGGCAACAATTTGAAAACGCTTTAGCCGAAATGCGACGCAAAGCAAACGAAATGGCGCGCGAACAAGTCAAACGACAAACGGGTCAATTGGAAATTCCCGAAACCCCACCTGTAAGTGAATTGGTCGAACAAGTAGAGGAATCTGTCGCCACCGCTGAGGAAGAAACGGTTATTGAAGTCGAAGCCATTGAACAGCCTGTTTCATCAAACGAAGCCGAAACTCAACCTGAACGTGAAAAACTGAAGCCAACAACCCTCATGAATCGGGAGGCAGTGAGTGGCAAAATTGTTCCGGCGAATGATGATACGCTGGTGTCACCCCCGACCAAAACACCATGGACATTGGAGCAATTCTTTAAGGGGGAAATCGACCTTGATGTGGAATTGGTCAAACGCTTCCCCAATATGCCGATGATGTCGCGGATTAAGTTCCGTGAGTTGGGCAACCAAACCGGACGTAAAGTGGCGACCCTCTCGACCCAAGATGAGTCTGCCTCGTTAATCTTGGATGCGGATATAATCAATAAAGAAATCCAGTTGTCATTTACATTTGGCTCGATGATTACCCTGCGCTTTCGGATGAGCGACCTCTCGGATGTAGACCGTAGGCATTGGCTCGAATTGATGCAACGCGAACAAGGGGGACTGGCGTTTTTGTGGGGTCCACAACGCTGGGCAAATGATTATCTAATATGCATTACCCGCAAGACCTTCTCCAATATCTATGCCTTCTCGCCCAATAACTTTGAAGCCGCCGCCCGTTTGACCCCGCAAATGACGGAAAAGCTTCTCGATTGGTTAGAAGCAATTTGGCAATCGGATTCATCTGAAGATTCTTCCCCTCCTCAAATGCTGACTTGGTAAACCAATTTAATAGGTTTTGTTATCATTTTGATTTATGATGGTGATGGTGAATATATGGGTAACAGGCGGGGCAAATGTCTGCAAGCGTTTCTAAACCATCTTCGCTCCATCTAACAAACGCACAAAAACAACTCCTTAAAATATCGGGTGTGGCAATCACGTATTTTTTGATGATGGTGCTTGCCTTCAATATTTGGAAAAGCCCCGATGCGATGGTCTTATTCTGGCCCGGTGCGGGGATTGGATTAGCCGCTGTCATTTTGTTTGGGTATCCCATGCTGATTGGGGTCGCTGTGGGTGTTTTCTTGTCTATGCTGACGCGAACTAGCGAACCTATCATCTTAATTTTATTTCCCGTTGCCCATGTCCTCCAAGCCGGATTTGGACATTATCTCTTAGCTCGAACTAGTAAGTTTCGATGGCGGTTGGATTCTGTTCGGGATGTCTTAAAGTTAGTGTATTGGGGAGCTTTCATCAGCACCTTGAGCAGTGCCTTCATCGTCGTCTTTGCCACCGCAAGCATCAATCCTGAAGTCGCCAACAATCTCATTCGAGAGTTTATTCAGTGGTGGCTCCGCTTTGGGATGGGGGTTGTCATCTTCTCCCCCTTAATTCTGACGTGGTACAGACATTCCTTACGTCAGCGTACCACCCAGCAACTCATTGAATTTTCTGCATTGACGACCATTTTAGCCATTATCACCTTGATGATTTTTGGAACCATCTTTCGGAACTATCCCTTGGGACATGTGCTATTTCCCTTCTTGATGTGGATGGCTCTGCGTCTAAAGCCCGCCGATTTATCATTCGCGTCTTTAATTATTGCTGTTATTGCAGGTGCTGGCACGGCGCAGGGTGTGGGTCCCTTCGCGCGTTTTAATGACTCCTTCGAGCAAATTGTCTTGTTCTGGACATTTATCACGGCTGTTTCTGTTACTGCTCAATTGATGGTAGCTGTTTTGGAGGAACGTCGCCAGAGTGAAGATAAAATCCGTCAGAGTGAGTCGCGTTTTCGCTCAATTTTTGATGGAGCGTATATGGGCATCGCTGTTGCGAATAAAGAGGGACAGATACTGTCTGCCAATCCTGCTTTCCAGCAATTGATGGGCTATACAGAAGTAGAACTTCAACAAAAACGCTTTGCCGATTTTACACATCCCGATGATATCGATACTAATTTGAACCTCTACAAAGAAATCAGAACCGGAAGCATTGACAAGTATCAAATTGAAAAACGCTATATCAATAAAAAAGGCGATACTATTTGGGCAAGTCTCTATTCGACGTTGATTCCCGATCCAAATTCGGACGAAGAGGTTCATCTGGGGATGGTATCCGATATTACTGAACAGCGGTCAATAGAGGCGAATAAACTCGTTCTTGCTGTCCAGCAAGAACGCATCCAAATCATAGATAAGTTTATCCAAAACGCATCGCACGAATTCAAGACCCCCATTTCCAATATCAAAACACAACTTTATCTGCTACAAAAATCGCTCAACATCCCAGAGAGTAATCGGTATGTGAAGACCATCAAACATCAATCTGAAAAGTTGATTCAATTGGTCGAATCGCTGGCGACCATGTCTCATTTGGATAGTGAGCCCTCATTTAGTCAGGGGTATGTGGACATTTCCGTCATCCTGCGAACCTTACTAGAGACTCGCAGACGCGATTTCAATGAGAAGTTCATCACCTTCCAAAGTAGTTTACATGAACGGCTCTATGTCGAAGGCAATATCGATTACTTAGAAATTACCTTTAGCCGTCTGTTAGATAATGCCATCGCTTTTACGCAGGAAAGTGACCGTATTCACGTAAAAGCCTATTTGGATGCAGAAACAGATGAAGTCGTTGTCGAAATCAAGGACACCGGACAAGGCATTCCTGAAGCTATCAAAGCGCATATCTTTGAACGCTTCTATCGGGGTGATGATGCTCATACTACGCGCGGATTTGGACTCGGTTTGCCAATTGCAAAGAAAATCGTCGAAGTCCATAAAGGAACGATTACGATTGAAAGTCAAGAAGGTATCGGCACAACCGTCTTTGTTCGGCTTCCGATGATACCAGAAACCATGCGTGAGATGGTGTTGGGGTAAATCAAAAGGCGAGCCATATGGCTCGCCTTTATCAAGCATATATTTATAGGATACTCAGTCCCCCGCCGCAGGTAAGGCTGGTTTGCAACACAAGACCAAATCCTTCGCGGCTTTGACCTCATCCAAGCGTCGGAATTCGGTGGTGCTAGGGGCATTGTGGAGCAATTCTGGATTGTCTTTCGCCTCTTGTGCGATTTGCTTCATTGCCTCAATGAATCCATCGAGTTCCTCTTTGGTTTCTGTCTCAGTCGGTTCGATGAGCAAGGCTTCCGGCACAATCAAGGGGAAGTAATTCGTTGGGGGATGGTAGCCATAGTCCATGAGCCGTTTGGAAATATCGAGCGCGTGAATATCTGAGCCTTCGACAATCCCTTGCAAGACAAACTCATGCCCACAATAACGGGGATAGGGAACAGGATAGGTATCCATCAAGTTGGCGCGGAGGTAATTGGCATTCAACACGGCATGACGAGTCACCTCACGGATGCCTGTATCGCCATAAACCCGGATATAGGCATAGGCACGGACATGCATCCCAAAGTTGCCTTGGAAGGCTTTGATGCGCCCGATGCTTTTCTCTGGCATGACATAATCGTAAAGTGGATATTCGTTTTCATCATCGGCAGGCATTACTTCTGCCACGATGGGTCCGGGGAGATATGGTTTTAGTTTATCGTTCACCCCTACGGCACCACTGCCGGGACCGCCCCCGCCATGTGGAGTCGAGAAGGTCTTGTGTAGGTTGTAGTGCATGACATCGAAGCCCAGTTCGCCGGGCTTGACGACACCCATCAGCGCGTTCATGTTCGCGCCGTCCATGTACATTAAGCCACCTGCTTGATGTACCGTTTCAATGACATCAAGGATATGCGACTCGAATAAGCCCAAGGTACTCGGCACAGTAATCATCATGCCGGCGATGGTATCACCCTTCTCGTCACAGACTTCTTTCAGCGCATTGAGGTCAACATTGCCCTTTTCATCAGCGGGTAATTCGATGACGTTCATCCCTGCCATGGTGACGGTTGCAGGGTTTGTCCCATGTGCGCTGTTCGGTACGAGAATCAGGTCGCGCTGGTCATCGCCGTTATCCAGATGATATTTGCGAATCATCAAGATGCCTGCGAATTCGCCTTGCGCCCCAGCCGCCGGAGTCAAGCTGACTGCCTCAAAGCCGCTGATTTCACCTAGCCAATTTTGCAGGTCATACATCAGCTTCAATGCGCCCTGTGAACTTTCGGAGTCTGTGAGAGGATGCAACTGCGCGAAGCCAGCATAGCGCGCGACATCTTCATTGATTTTGGGATTGTATTTCATTGTACACGACCCCAGTGGATAGAAGCCGGAGTCAATCGAATAGTTCATCTTGCTGAGGTTGACGAAATGACGGACGACTTGGAGCTCACCCACTTCGGGCAAGCGCAGGTCATCGCGTAATAAATCCGTCGGCAGGTCACTTTCTGGCACATCACATTCAGGTAGATTAACGCCCTTGCGTCCGGGAGAACTGATGTCATAAATGAGTGGTTCCATTAGCTTATCCCTTCCAACGCTTCAACAAGTGCATCAATTTCGGCTTTGCTGTTCGTTTCCGTCACACAGATGAGCATGTTATCTTTGAGATGCTCGTAGTCTTGCCCTAAGTCGTAGCCACCAATAATACCTTCATCGGATAGAGCGAGATTAATTTCAGAAACGGGTTTAGGACATTTCACCATGAATTCATGGAAGAAGGGCTTATCGAAGTTGACACTGTAACCATCCAGTGTATCAATTTGCTTGGCGGCATAATGCGCTTTGTGATAACACAACTCGGCAACATGGCGCATCCCATACTTGCCCATCAATGCCAGATAGACCGACGCAGCGAGTGCCATTAAGCCCTGATTGGTGCAGATATTACTGGTTGCACGTTCCCGACGAATGTCTTGTTCACGCGGGCGTAAGGTCATGACAAAGGCGCGTTTGCCCTCTGCATCGACTGTCTCACCGATAATGCGTCCGGCAATCTTGCGAACATGCTTTTGTCGAGTGGCAAAATAACCGAGATAGGGTCCGCCATAACCGAGAGGCACACCCAAAGGTTGACCTTCCCCGACGACCATATCTGCACCGAGTTCACCGGGACTCTTGAACATGCCCAGTGCCATCGGATTGGATACAAAGACGAGCATCGCCCCTGCGTCGTGGACTTTATCTGCCAGCAAGGTTAAGTCATCAATCTGCCCAAAGAAGTTGGGATATTGCACCGCGAGCATAGCGGTATTGTCATCGAGCATATCAATCAAATCGGGAATATCAGCTTGTCCATTGTCGCCGACAATCTTGATGTCCAAGCCCTGATGATAGGTGCGAACGACTTCTCGGTATTGGGGATGAATGGCATGACTGAGGATGACCTTCTTGCGTTTGTGGCGCGTGAGTTCCATTGCCATCGTGACTGCTTCCGCAAGGCTGGTTGCTCCATCGTAATGGCTCGCATTGGCGGCATCCATCCCTGTGAGCGCGCACATCATGCTTTGATATTCAAAAGTCGCCTGCAAAGTCCCCTGCGAAATCTCTGGCTGATAAGGTGTGTACGCCGTGTAGAATTCGCCTCGTAGCAACATATGATTCACGGCTGATGGGATATAATGCTGATAGGCTCCTGCTCCACGAAACAGCGCGAACTCTTGGGCATGTTCATTCGTCTCGGCAAGCATCAACATTTCTTGCGCGACTTCCATCTCGCTCATTGGCGGGGGTAAGTCGAGTTTGGGGAAGCGATGGGACGGCGGGACCGCCTCGAACAAGTCTTCGATGGTGGTTGCCCCGATTTGTGCCAGCATCTGCTGACGTTCTACTTCGGTGTGAGGTATGTAACTCATAGGACTCCTATAATTAATGGACATGAAACATAGCTATTTCATCTCTTGGACAGCAAGCATGCTGTCCCTACAATTGCCTTTGATAAATTGCTTTATTATCCTTAGCGACTTTCACAGTATTCTGCATAGGCAGATGCATTCATCAGTCCATCCAAGGGGGATGTGTCCGACACTTTCAACTTAACCATCCAACCGTCACCAAAGGGGTCGGAGTTGATGATTTCGGGTGCATCTTCTAGCGCGCCGTTGCTTTCAGTGATTTCACCACCGACTACCGAATAGACTTCTGAGGCGGCTTTGACGGATTCGACTTCCCCAAATGACCCGCCGGCATCTATTGAGTCGCCAACCTCTTTCAGTTCGACATAGACAATATCATTCAGCTGATCCTGTGCATAATCGGTAATCCCAATCGTCACGATGTCTCCCTCGACCCGGAACCATTCATCACTTTCGGTATATTTCAAATCGTCGGGGGTTTTCCAATCACCCATGAGAAAAAACTCCTTTGCTTATTAAAAACAAAAAGGACGCGACAATGTGCCGATTGCGCGCCCTGTCAGTTATCAAACTTTCAGAGATTTTTACATGATGAATCCTTTCGCCTGAGAGTTTCACGGTAGCTTTGGCACGAACCATCGCTTGCCCCTTCGGCGGTCTGTTGATGCAGACTCTCTCTTCATCATGCAAGCGTATTGTAGCGAGGATAAACCAGAATCGCAACGCTCGACGAGGTTGTGGTGGTTAACAATAGCCTTTGCTTACGAGGTACAATGCTATATAACAGTAAAAGCATCAAATGAAACATCGAAATCGTGACCCGAAAAGATCGTCTTCTGTTGAGAAAGTAATACTTGGTGTCTTCAATAGATGAGGCTGGCAAATATGGGGCGAAATAGGATTTTCTCAAATCTTATCTTTTCCGTAATTATTGGCTTATTGCTAATCTCTACAGTGACTCTTGCTCAGGACCCAACACCGATACCAAATGCGCAGGATGATCAACCAGAAGTGCCAGACCGCGTTGATGTTCAACCGATTGCGCGAGATGAAGACATAGAGACTCGCTTAGTAGACATTCTCACGGCAACCGGATGGTTTATTGATCCTCAAGTCCGTGTCGATGAAGGGGTTGTGTTCCTCACAGGTCAAGCCCAGACAGTTGAGTTCAAACAATGGGCAAGCAATCTTGCACGCAACACGCAGGATGTTGCCGCCGTTGTCAATCAACTGACGGTTGTCGAACCCCCTTTACTAGAATTAGACCCAGTAATCGCGGGACTACGAGATCAAGGTCAACTGTTTTTACGGTCTATTCCTCTGCTCGGCTTTGCTTTTGTTATCTTGCTCATTTCAACCTTTGTTGCTAGGGCGGCTACAAACGGATCACGTCTTTATCTACAGAATCGTCAATTAAATGCGCTATTACGGAATGTGATATCACGCACCTTCGGTATAGTTGTATTTTTGATTGGTCTATATCTCGTTTTTCAAGTTGCCGGGCTTACCAATATTGCACTAACGATACTCGGAGGTACGGGGTTGCTGGGTATTATCTTAGGCATTGCGTTCCGAGATATTACTGAAAATTTTCTTGCAAGTATTTTCTTGAGTATACAAAATCCCTTTAACATCGGTGACTTAGTTGAAATCAACAATGTCCTTGGTTTTGTGCAGTCAATGACGACTCGTTCAACTATTCTCATGACCCTCGCTGGCAATCATGTACAGATTCCAAATGCGATAGTGTATAAGAACATAATTCACAATTACACAAGTAATCCAAACCGACGTATCGACTTTATTGTGGGCATTGGATATGACGACTCCATTTCCCTCG
>JANQRM010000517.1 GCA_028284565.1 Anaerolineae bacterium
AGCAATTCGTCTGTCGCCAAAAATGCTTGTGGTAACACCACTCGCCGATTCGCCGAATCATCCAATGTGCGTTCCAATAGACTCGTCGCCCCATCATCCCACAACACACGCGGAAGCCCAGCAACCAACCGTGCCAAACTATTCATATTCTCTGCGTGGATCGGATTCCGCTTAAATGGCATGGCAGATGAGCCAATTTGTTTGGAAGCGAAAGGTTCATGCCATTCCCCCATTGGTGGGGATTGCAAGATACGTAGGTCAAAGGCAAATTTATTCAGTGTTAGTGCAATACCGGCCAGTCCATTGAGAATCGCCCAATCTTGTCGCCGTGTGTAAGTTTGGTGGGAGATGTCATAGCTTTTCAGATTCAACTTCTCCATAATGCTGGCTTCAAAGGATTCAGGTAAAGTCGAGGTTTCTTTCAATAACTGACTATACGAAGCTGATGTCCCGACAGCCCCTTTGAAACCCTTACCCTTTATCGACTCTTGCAATTGAACAAGAGACTCATAATCCGTCAGCAAATCTTGAGCATAAAACGCCAGCCGATAGCCTATCGTCGTTGGCTCAGCCGGTTGCAGATGCGTATACGCCATACACACGGTTTCTGCGGTTTCCTCCATACGATTCACAAGCGCACTCAACAATGCCTTCAATTTGTCGATGATGAGGTCGAGCCCATCCCGTAAGCGCAAGGCATCCGCATTATCTTCGATGTCCATGCTCGTCGCCCCCAGATGGATAATCCCCCCACCCACCGGACACTGCTCAGCATAGGTATGAACTTCTGCCATCAAATCATGCTTGAGTTCCGCTTCCAATTCATGCGCCCGTGCAAGATCGATATTGTCTTGCTGTTTTCGCAAATCCTCGACTTGTTCGGCTGTCACCAACCCGACTTCAGCCTGTGCCTCTGCCAATGCCACCCAGATACGTCGCCACAAGCGTCGCTTATTCGCCAACGACCACACCGCCCGCATCTCATCTGACCCATACCGCCATGTAAACGGACTCAAATACGTCTCGAAACTATAACTATCTGTCATAAAGTCTCCAATATGAGGCAGATTGATGAGTTAACGATGATGAAATTACTGAAGCACACGAACCACGTCATTAAGGATTTCTGTAAAAGATACATCAGCGTAATGCTGAATCATATCTTCCCAAGTTTGATGACCAAGTCTAGATTCAATTTTGTGAATAAGCGGGTTCAGGAAATAGTCGAAGAGTAATGTTTCTGCTTCATAGTCAGCACGATGTTGATAAATAACGGTAGCGATACGAGTACTAAACTCATAATTTTCTATTTCAAAAAAATAGTGTCCATAAATCACGAGCATCATCGCCTCTAAGCTTACTTCTCTCGTTTCAAAAGAGGTGATGAAATGCAAGCATTGAGATAGATGACTGAGTGCTGGTTTCATATCTGCTTGTTGCAAATAGAACCACCCCGTAAGACACTGAAATTCAGCCAATCTTTTTTGAGCCACAAAATGGGTAAATTTAGTTTCCAGAAGCTGCGTACCTCTAATCAAACTCGACAGAGTTTGCTCAGGCTGATTGCTGAAGAGATACCTATAACTTTCAATCTTGAGTGTATACGTCAACTTCCAAGGATCGTTGAGTTGTTCCAAAAGCATATGACTTTCGGCAAGAAGCTCATCAACCCGATCATAATTTTGCTGACTCAACTCTCGATACGCGATGGTCGCCAAGCGTTTAGCTGTTCCGACTCGATCACCAATCTGTCGTTTTAATTCAAGGCTACGATTATAGGCTTGGAGTGCAAGTTCGGTTTCGCCCTGATTGTCATGGCACTCCCCCATATAAAACGTGACAACAGACATTCCTCGTTGGTCGCCTCTACCCTCATAGATTTTGAGTGCTTGCAAAAGATGAGGCATTGCAAGTGTCGACTCATTAAGATGATTATATCGTAAGCCAAGTAAAGTATGACCTCTTGCAATAAGAGAATCGTCTTCTAATGCTTCGCTTAGCTGAAGGGCATGTCTAATTTTCTCGATACTTTTCCAAGGTGAAACCTCAAGATATTCAGTATGATATAAACTCCAAGCTATACTTTCCTGATCACTATTCTCTTCGGCAACCGATAGAGCAGTGTTTAAAGTATCAACAGCTTTGGTTAACCCCATGCGCGATTGGAATCGACCCAAGCGACACAAAATGCGGGCTTGTAACTGCTTGGGTGATTGATGGTGTAACAACCCTGTCAGATATTGCTCTGCCTCAATGGTATAAGAACGTGTTTCCCAGAACTCACTGAGTTCGATTGCCAATTCGATGCCTGTGTCAATAGCATTCCCTTCCAAACACCAATCCAACGCCCCCCGAAAATTATCCAGTTCATTGTCCAAAACTGCCAGTGTCGCCAAATAATGTCCCGTATACATCCGTTCATTTTGGCGATATGTGAATTGTAAAAAGTATTGCAAATGGTCATGTTTTGCTTCATCCAATAAATTTAATGAGCTTAACTTTTCACGGGCATATTGACGTAACAAAGGATGCATATCATAGCGTCGCCCTAGCCCATGTGTAATTAAAGAACGACTTAACAGGTTCTGGAGTGTCTTCAATGATACTCCCGTCAGCTTTTGAAATGCTTCTCGGGTAAAGCCTCCGC
>JANQRM010000529.1 GCA_028284565.1 Anaerolineae bacterium
AGGCGCGATCTTCGTTGCTCGCCGTATCTATGGTGGAGACCAACCGCTTGCCGATGATGGACGACGTGACGTGCTTGAAACGAGTGCCACCACACGGCAGGTCTTCCGTCTTGCCAATGCCAAGCTCTATTGGGACGAGTTCTACAATCGCTTTATCGAAGAACCCTTCAATCGTTTCTCAAAATTTTCAGCAGATGTGTTGGATTGGCAATTCCTTCACGATTATTTCCACGATTCCGTCATAAAACGAGGCTTCGACTCGATTGGCAACCTACTCAGCAAGCCCTTCGATTTGGGCGTTATTGATGGAATCGTCAATGGCATCGGCTGGGTGGTCAAACGCCTCAGTGGTGACATGAGTAATATCCAAACCGGCTACGTCCGCACCTATGCTGTTGTACTCTTGCTCGGTGTGGTCGCCGTGATTGTAATTATGCTATTGCCCTTACTACAAAATGGCTCATAAGGAGAATGGTGTTCGATGGACTTAACGACAGCAGTGGACGTTAGCGGACTTTCGCTCACCACAATTACGTTGTTCATTCCGCTAATTGGTCTTTTTGCTCTGCTCTTCCTCAATGGGGAGACGCAAAAAGAACAAATTAAATGGACAGCCTTTGGTTTTAGCATCGCCGCTTTTATTGCCTCCATCCTTATGTGGGTGAACTTCGACGCATCCGATGGTGGTTTACAGATGGTACAGCGCAACGATTGGGCAAACATCGCCGTCGGAGACAGCACCATCAACATTAGTTATTATGTCGGTGTGGATGGCATCAGCTTACTTCTTGTCTTGCTGACCACCTTCATCATGCCGATTGCTATGCTATCCTCATTCAACAGCCAAATCTTTGAAGAACGTGGACGTGAAAAGCTCTACTACATCTTCATGATGTTGCTCGAATTTGCGATGCTCGGTGTCTTCGTTGTTCATGATCTGATTATTTTCTACGTATTCTGGGAAGTCACGCTGGTCCCGATGTATTTCCTCATCGGTATCTGGGGTGCCGAGCAACGGATTTACGCCGCCGTCAAATTCTTCTTGTATACGATGGCTGGCTCCATTCTAATGCTCATCGCCATTCTCTATGTCGGCAACACAGCAGGCACATTCGCAGCACCCGAAGTCACTGCGATGGTGCAAGAATACTCCGATGCAGAAAATCCCGATGCAACCTTCTGGGATCGTGAACCTGTTGTAGCAGAAACCGCTGAAGGCGAAGAAGTTTCCGAAGAAGAAGCAGGCTTCCTCTTCACATCAGTCGAATCTTTCCTCTTCTTGGGCTTCTTAGTTGCCTTTGCCATTAAAGTCCCCATCTGGCCCTTCCATAGCTGGTTGCCAGACGCTCACGTGCAAGCCCCCACCGCAGGCTCGATTATTCTAGCGGGTGTCCTCCTAAAAATGGGGACATATGGCATTGTCCGTTTCAACCTCACCCTATTCCCAGAAGCCAGTGTTGCATGGGGACCCACCATCGCCGCGCTGGGTGTCATCGGTATCCTCTACGGCGCGTGGGTTAGCTACGCACAAGATAACGTCAAGAAACTCGTCGCCTATTCATCTGTCAGTCACTTGGGCTTTGTCGTACTCGGCATCTTCGCCCTCAATGCACAGGGCGTACAAGGCGCGACCTTGCAAATGGTCAATCATGGTCTCAGCACAGGCGGTCTCTTCTTGATTGTCGGTATTCTTTATGAACGCTGGCACACCAAAGAGATGGCAGACTACGGCGGTATCTGGAAAGTCATGCCCGCTTTCGGTGCAATCAGCCTGATTATCACTCTCAGTAGCATGGGCTTGCCCGGTCTGAACGGCTTCGTTGGTGAATTCACCATCCTGCTCGGCTCACTTGGCAGTGACTATCTCGGCTTCTTCTTCACCTTGTTTGCAACTATCGGTGTCATTTTAGCCGCCGTCTACTTGCTCAAGATGTTCCAGCACGTTTTCATGGGTGAACACAACAACCCCTTGAGCAATACCGAAAAATACAAAGTCCAATGGTACGAAATGACCGCTCTCGTTCTGCTCGTTCTCGTCATCATCTGGATTGGTGTCCAACCCGGCACCTTCTTCAACATGCTTGACCAGAGCGCAAACAATATCGTGGCACAATATTCTCTCGAAGCCCAAGAAGTTCTGGGTGAACTGGCGCAAAAAGTCGTCATGTTGGGTCCGTAATAGGAGCAAATATGTTTGTCGAACCGACCTTTGCAGACCTCAATCTAGGCGTAACCCTACCAGCTGTCTGGTTGCTCGTCGCGGCGTGTATCTTGCTGATGGTAGATTTATTCCTGCCAGATGAACGCAAGTCCCTCACCCCTTACTTGGCGATGGGGAGCTTGGTGATTAGCTTCATCCTCAACTTATTTACCTATAATCCAGAACAAACCACCGCGCTCAACGAGATGTTCAAAGCCGATGCCTTTACGGGCTTCTTGAATATTGTTCTACTCATCGCGGCATTCATATCCATATTACTCAGTACTGACTATCTCAAGCGAACAAAAATCAATAAAGGCGAATACTACGTCTTGCTCTTGCTCTCGACAGCTGGGGCAATGTTCATGGTCGGCGCAAATGATTTAATAATCGTCTTCATTGCCCTTGAACTGCTCAGTATTCCCCTCTACATCTTGGCGGCGTTCCGTTCACTCAACAAAGAACAAGTGGATATGGCTTCCAAGTCCGAAGAAAGTGGGATGAAGTACTTCATTCTTGGGGCATTCTCATCCGCGTTCTTGGTTTATGGCTCCGCACTCGTCTATGGTGCAACTGGAACCACCAACATCCCCGCCATCTTCGAGAGTGTCAGCGTCATCATCAGCACAACGGAACCAACATCATCACCCTTCTTCCTTCTCGCGGGCGCAGGCTTACTCCTCGTCGGGCTAGGTTTCAAGGTTGCGGTTGTACCTTTCCATATGTGGACACCCGATGTCTACGAAGGCGCACCCACGCCCGTAACAGCCTTTATGAGTGTGGTCGCCAAAGTGGGCGGTTTCGCATCCCTCTTGCGTGTTATGGTCACAGGGCTAGCCACCTTCACCCTTGTTGATGGAGACCCCGCCGCATGGCAAACAACCATTACTATTGTCGCAATTGCTACCCTCATCTTAGGAAACTTCGTCGCCATTGCCCAGCGCAATATCAAACGCCTGCTTGCCTATTCCTCCATTGCTCATGCCGGCTACATCATCATGGCAGTCGCCGCCGCCGGAACAGCCGGAGTCGAGAACTCTGCTACACAAGGCGCATTGGTCTATCTACTAGCGTATATGTTCACCAATCTCGGCGCATTCGCGGTAGCAATGGCAATTGAAAAGGACGATGGCACAGGTGTAGACCTCGATGATTTGAAAGGACTTGCCAAATCCAATCCCATGTTAGCAATGGCAATGGCAGTCTTCATGCTTAGTCTGACAGGCATCCCACTCACTGCTGGTTTCGTCGGCAAGTTGCTCATCTTCCAAGCGACAGTCAACGCCGGACTCATCGGTTTAGCCGTCATCGGCGTACTGACAAGTGTGGTCAGCGCATTTTATTATGTGCGCGTGATTGTGAATATGTACTTGGATGTTGATGCAGAAGGCGACCCCGCCGCAGGTGCAACACCCTATTTACAGTGGGCAGTCAATGTCTCACTCGCTGGCACTATGATTCTGGGGATTATCTTCCCACTGGCGACCAACCTCGTCAGCATGGTACAAATCGTCTAGCGTCTCATCCATAATAATAACCGTAAACGGGGCTTCTGGATGGATGTCCCGTTTTTTCTTAACACTCTATGTCCGATGGTCTGTCTCTTGGCGACCCAAATGGTTCAAACTTATGACTGACACTCAACGTACAGGCTTGTTCTACATCATTCTCTCTGCTGTTGGATACGCCTTCTTCCCGACCATCACCAAAAACATCTATGCCAATTCTGACTTCCAGCCATTGGATATTGCGATTTGGCGATTCCTGATTGCAACCCCTGTGCTTTGGCTTATCGTCACCCTCCGTCCGTCGCCCTATAAACATGAAGCCATTCCCAAAAGCAAGATGCTGATTTTGGGAGCTGTCTTCTCCGGTGCGGCAATTACCGCCTTCTTTGGCTTAGAGCGTGTGGATGCCAGTCTTTACATTGTCTTGTTCTACACCTACCCCGCGATTGTGGTGATTATCTCCGCTTTTCTTGGACAACGCCTCTCACCAGTTGCATGGCTAGCACTTGGTCTCACCTTCATAGGTGTCATCCTCACCGTTCCTGATCTCGCCGAAGTGGATTCAATTGATAGCATTGGCTTATTCCTCGTCCTACTCAATTCAACCATCGTCGCCACCTACTTCCTCCTTAGTGGATACATTCTCAAAGGATACAACGCCATTGCTCGCTCAACAGGTTGGATGTTTATTGGCGCGCTCTCAGTTATGTTTGTTATTATTTTCATTCGTGGAACAGCAACGGCTCTGTCACCAA
>JANQRM010000548.1 GCA_028284565.1 Anaerolineae bacterium
TTCCTCCACATAGACAGCCAGCAAGGGTTCCATTGACTCCTCGACGCGATAGCCATTCTCGCGCAACCAACTCAGGACTTCGGTAGCATCTTCACTCCCTAATATGGCAAAGTCATAAGGACCGACTTGCCCTTCTTCGACGAACATGGCATCACCGCCTCCGCCACCACGCCCATAATAGCCGAAGATATTGCGACAATAATTGGGCGGTTGGATAAAGCGCGCTTCGGTCAGTTGTTGGAGTGTATTCATCGAAAAGACATTGCCCACGCCGAGTTCGGGAACGGATGGAACGGGGAGTATCCAGCTAAAGTCTTCCGCCGCACCTTGATAGTTGATGCCAACGGTGGTGGTAATCGTGCCATCGCCATTCACAGTAAAGATGATGCGTTCCGCGCTCTGGTCAATGGGTGTATTCGTGCAGAAAAATCCTCCACATGCCGAGACAATAATCGTCACACCGAGACTGGCAAGTGAAATGGTGAGCAATAACAACCATCTTTTCATAAGTTCCTCTTGTCTAACTGATTAGCGTTTTCAGTATACGGTAAAATCGACGCAGTTGGAAACTCGCATTGTGTAGTCGTCAGGTGAAGTATCAGTTACTCGCCGTCTTGCTATACGGGACTGCCACTACGTAAGCGAAAATGGTATCCTCATGGGACGTTGATTCGATGACAGAAAGGCGCGAGGATGCCCGGCAAATATTATGATGACTTTGAAGTGGGGATGCTCATCAAGCACGACTTGGGGCGCACGATTACGGAGATGGATAACGTCCTATTCAATGGGCTGACGATGAATAACCAACCCTTGCATCTGAATGAGGACTTTGCCAGCCGAAGCCCCTTTGGTCGGCGGATTGTGAATGGCATCTTCACGATGGGCGTGGTCGTGGGCATTACGGTTGGAGATTTAACCGCGGGGACAATTATCGCCAATTTGGGCTATGAAAGCGTAACTCATCCGCACCCGCTATATCATGGGGATACCGTGTATGTGGATACGGAAATTACAGCAATGCGGGAAAGCAAGTCTCGCCCTAATACGGGAATCGTCACGATGAAGCATTTGGGGCGTAATCAAGTCGGTGAAGTCGTGATTGAAGTCACCCGTTCTGCTCTCTTCCTCAAGCGTCCAACAGAGGATTAATTTTCGACTGCCCAAATCGAGACGACATTATCCCCACCAGCTGAGGCAAGGAGTGTGCCGTCGGCATTAAAACAGGTTGCTAGGACAGGTTTCGTATGCGCTTTGAGAGTGTGGATTTGCCTATCTTCGGACATATCCCAAACTTTCACTAGACAATCGCGCCCCCCTGATGCGAGTAGGTGTCCATTGGGTGAAAAGGCGATGCAATCTGTGCCGTGGGTATGAGCTTGCAAGATGACGGTTTCTTTGGCTTCGTACAAATCCCACAGGCGAATAGTCATATCTTTACTGGCGGAAGCCACCAAACTCCCACCGGGACTCATTTCTAATCCCCGCACCCAATCGTCATGTTCACCCAGTATTGTCCCTTTGATTTCACCTTTAATGTCCCACAAGCGAATCGTTTTATCCCAACTGCTGGAGACAATCAAGTTGCCATCGAGACCGAATTGCACATCCGTTACGGGGAGCGTATGCCCTTCGAGCTTGGCAGTATGTTGCGTATCTGCCAATTGCCAGATATTGATGATTGTATCGACCCCACAGGAGGTAAGATACTGACTATCGCGGTCAAAGCATAAGCCTTCGATCGCATCTGTATGCCCTTCGATGGTCTTGACTTCGGTGACTCGCCCTTCATCATCCATCTCCCACAATTTGATGGTGGTATCGGCACTGCCCGTTGCCAGCCATTGTCCATCAGGGCTAAAGGCAATGCTCTTCACAGGTCCTGCATGACTGCTCAACAGTTGGTCGGGTTTATCCCCAAAGGAATCAACATAGAGGGCTACCCCTGTCGCGCTTGCAATAGCGAGGGTTTTACCAGAAGGTGACCATTGTAATTGCGAGATCCAACCATGTTTGGTCTGCATAATAGGCTGGAGTTGTTTCACATTGGCAACTGAAATTTCTGCGTAATCCATTGTCTTGTGCAGTCCTTTTGATGATCGCTTTGTTAATAATTGCGCTAGGGATAGGGAATGGCATCAATCGACTCGGCAATATCGAAGTCGATTTTGGTCAGCTTATTGCCCGCATCGTGTGTCGTGAAGGACACCGTGACCTTGCGCCATCCGATGTGCAAATCAGGATGATGGTCAAAACCTTCCGCAATCGTCCCAATGGTTGTCGCAAAGGCAAGTCCAGCAAGGTAAGAATCTAATTGGAAGATCTTGGTGATTTGGTCACCCGTGCGCTCCCAACCATCGAGTTTTGACAACCGTTCCAAAATCTCTGCGTCATTTAAGGGTGTACGTGCCATGGATTATCCTCCAGCTCATAATTCCATCATAACAGAAAGTTGTCTCAAAAAGCCTAGATGTTGAGAGGTGGGAATTTTTGGCGATAGCGATTCATCGAGTCGCTGATGGCTTGCTGGGCTTCTGTCGTGCCGACCCAACCCTCATTTTCGACATTTGCCCCCTCCAGTTGCTTATAGGTCATGAAGAAGTGTGAGACTTCTTTGATGAAATGCGACGGCACATCGTCAAAGGCTTGCAGATGCTCGAAGTTGGGGTCTGTTGCCGGCACACCGAGCACTTTATAATCGGATTCGCCCCCATCAATCATCTTGAACATGCCCAAGACCCGCGTCTCCACGACACAGCCGGGAAAGGTCGCTTCGTTCATCATCACCAGAATATCCGTTGGGTCGCCATCTTCAAAGAAGGTTTGGGGGATAAAGCCATAATCTCCCGGATAATGAAGGGGGCTATACAACACGCGGTCGAGCTTGATGATGCCCGCTGATTTGCTATATTCGTACTTGTTGCGACTACCTTTGGGGACTTCAATCACTGCGTAGACAATATACGGAGGTTGAGGTCCTGATGCCAAGTTATGCCATAAATGTAAAGTCATTTTGCCTCCAAGTATAAAAAGTTCTAAAAAAAAGCATCCAAAACCGCCTGAGTTTACATTTCCTTTACATCTTATTCAGCAATTTCTTATACGATAAAGGTATCTTCACAGGAGTATACTAGACGAAATCGTAGAAAGGAAAGCAAAACCATGCAACGTGGTTTCAGAATTCTCGTCTTTGGTGTCGCACTCATTGTCTTTGGCTTTGCATTCGGCACATCAGTTGTCCCCAGCGTAGCCGAAAATCCTGCTGATTTGGTCACACAATCCGAACAAATCTTCGCGGATGTTTATTCAAGAGTTGCGCCTTCGGTAGTGTCGATTACCACCTCAGCCCGCGCTAATGGAACGGAGCAATTCTTCCAAGAGAGTTCGGGTTCGGGCTTTGTGGTCGATACCCAAGGGCATATCGTTACCAATTTCCATGTGATTGATAACGCCGATCGCATTGAAATTAACTTCTTCGATGGCACCATAGTCGAAGCACAAGTGGTGGGTCTTGATCCCGACTCCGACCTTGCGGTGATTAAGGTCGATTTGCCAGCCGCGCAATTGCGTCCCGTTCCTTTGGGGAATTCGGATGACTTGATTGTGGGACAACGTGTCCTCGCGATTGGTAATCCCTTCAACAAAGATTGGACACTCACATCGGGAATCGTCAGTGCCTTGAACCGCACCATCATCGGCTTGAATAACTACTCCATTGGTGGAGTTATTCAAACCGATGCGGCGATTAATCCCGGCAATAGTGGTGGACCTTTGCTGAATTTGCGTGGTGAGGTTATTGGTGTGAATTCCCAAATCGAATTACGTGATGGCGTGCGTCAAAATGCGGGTGTGGGTTATGCGATTCCCAGCAACCTTGTCTCGCGTGTCTTTGGCGATTTGGTTGCCACCGGTTCGGTGAATTACAGTTATCTCGGCATCAACAGTCGCCCGATTGACCTACAATTCATCCTAGAGAACAACTTGCCCAACAACATTCAAGGGGTTGCGGTGCGCCAAGTCCGTCCCAATAGCCCCGCGGGCAATGCCGGCTTACAGACACTCGGCAACGGCACGGTGGATATTATCACCGCGATTGATGGTGTTCCGATTAACAGCTTTGAAGAGTTGGTCGGCTACCTGTCCATTTACCCAAAACCGGGCGAAACCGTCAACCTTACCGTCTATCGGGGTGGTCAGTTGATTGTTCTACCCGTTCTGCTACAGGCACGACCTTCTTAAATTCGCAGGTACCTGTTCCCCTCCCTATTGATCCGACTCGTCATCTGACGGGTCGGATTGGGTTTGATATACCATCTCGCTTAGTTACTAGGGTGCAATGACTTCCCAGACGGTGCCACCGGGGACAATATGCAAGACAGTGGTATCGGCACTCGACACATATAAATCTTCACGGTCTTGGCGCGCCGGAGCTGTCTGTAACAAGCCATCGAAGACATTTGCCTCTTCAATCCCCAAACCCAGCCGATTTCGCACGGTATCATTCCCACGCCACAAAAAGCCAATCTGACGCAAGGGTTGGAAAAAGCCGGGGGGTGGAATAAAGTTCTCTTCTGATTCAGGATGAATTTCTGGGTCGAAGGCATTGTTGAAGGCGAGCCATGTCGGTTCTGCACCATCGTTGAACAGCACATAGACTATATCCCGTGATTCGATATAAAGCGCGCGTCCCCGTTCAAAGATTTGCTCAGTGATTTGGCTGGGTTCGGCTTCGGTTGCTGGACAATCATTAGGTGCTGGAATAAAGAACCATACAATTGGGCATTGAATCGGTAGACTCAATGCCATTTCGTTATAGGTGTCCTCTTCACCGACAGTCAGCAAGAAGTTCAAATCCCCACGGTCTTGGCTGGAGATACGAATCGGCAAACTGCTATCTGGCGGGACATTCCAGACTTGTGAGCGACTTCCATCCGCATCAATCCGATAAATCACGGCACTATCCACACCCCGCACCGACCAATAGAGCGTCACTTCGCCACCGGGCGCAACGGACAAGACATCGGAAGTGAAAAATTCAATCCGCGCCGCATTGGGATTAAAGACTCGTGTGGCGGTGGGTTCATTGGGAGCAAGCGTGCGAGTCGGTCCTAATAAGGGGGTAGGCGATGGTCCGCCAGTGGCATCCGCGCGTTGTGTTGGGCGCACGGTTGGGGTGGCATTGCGTCCCGGCGTGTTCGTGGCGGATGGGGTGAAGGTCGCGGTTTCGGTTGGGCGTTGTGTGGGAATCACCTGCTCTGCCGTTGCACTACAGGCAGTGATAAGCAATACAATAACACCTAAGAAAATCCAATTTGATACTGATATAGAGGGTGATTTAAGTAAGGGCGTACAGCTGTACGCCCCTACAAGTTTTTTTATTTTCAAGTTCATTCAAAATCTAACCGCTCACAGCTTGTCGAACAGTATCGGCTACTATCCTAGCAAAACTAACAACTAATCACTAACAACTATAAACTTTTCATCTAATTCGCGCGACCAAACAACTCGCGGACGTCTACCTCATGTCGACCCAACGCGGTGGAGACAAAGGTTTGGGGTGGCTGGAACAAGCCTTGCCGTGCCAAGGTATTATGCACCCGCAAGTACACTTCGACAAAGCGCACGAAGGGATTAACCAACCAGTACTCTTGAATGCCGATATTCGCATACAAATCGAACTTCGTCCCACGGTCAGCCACTTCACTATCATTCGAGACGACTTCCACAACCAGATTGGGTCTGCCATGCCAATAGCCATCTGCACCCAACACACAATCATTGCTCTCCTGCTTAATCCAGAAGACATCGGGACGCACCACCGTATCGTTATTCAAATGCACCACCGTCGGCGACATCACCGTTGTCCCAACAATCGACGATAACTTGAGGTACATATAAATCGACCCCACAATGTCTTGATGTGCAAAATCTGGATTACGATTCACACGTAGCTCCCCATTCAATAGCTCAATCAATGTGTTGGTATTGAGTAACTCTTTGAACTCGTCGTAAGTCATCCGACGGTCTTTGCGAGTTGCATCTGCTGTCATGATTGTACCCCTAGGTCCGCCTGCCACACCCTTAATGCTTCCCCATCATTGTGTTGCATGCACTTGCGGTAAAGGTTCATCCATTCAAATCCCTGTAAAATGGATTTGGATCATCGTATTTTTCGGTTTCTTATTATAATACACTCTTAGTAGTGTAGTCGATTGCTGTCGAATCGCAAAACAGGAGAATAGTCACGGTGGACTTTGGTCAGGCATTTACTTACCCCTTTGAAGACCGCAAATGGCTCGAAAAACTTGCCATCATGTCCCTGTTGACGATGCTGACGTTCATTCCATTGCTTGGTCTGTTGCCTTTAGCCTTGCTATTTGGCTATCTGGTGGAACTGGTAGCTAATGTCCGCAATGGGCATCCGCGTCCGCTTCCGAAGTGGATTAACTGGCAGGGCAAACTGCAATCGGGTGCAAACGTGCTGGTGGCTTATGTGGTCTACATGCTCCCGATACTCATCTTGAATGCGTGTGTCACGTCCCTATTACCAAGCCTCAGTCAAGCCCTCTTCGCTACCTTGGGGAGTATCTTCTTGTGGTGTATCACCCTACCATTAACGCTAATCTACACCTTTATTGTGGTGACGATGCTAACAGTTGCTATCTCGCGCTACAGCGAGTCACATGATCGGGGTGAATTTTACAAAACCAGCCGTCTCTTCCGCATTGCACGCGACAATATCGGACTGTCGATACGCTGGCTTTTGCTCTCCTTCCTCGCCAATTTGTTGCTTGGCTTATTGGTCTTTATACCTGTTCTGGGTTGGATTGTCATTCTTGCTCTACTGTTCCCCATTCAAGGACACCTCATCGGACAATTTGCCCTACGACTAGGGGCTGTCGAAAAGCAAAAATGGGCATAGAGTTTAGGCAGACAAATAGCGCAAAATATCCTCAATGTAATTGTTGATGGTCGAGAAGTGTCCACCATCTGGCACAATATGGAGCTGACTATTGGGCAATTGCTCATGCAAATAACGTCCCATGCCCACGGGAACATTGCGATCAACTTCGCCATACCATAAGCCAACCTCAACTTGTATATCGCTAAGTGCGAATCCCCATGGACGCACATACAATTGCCACTCCCATGCATCCCCTTCAATGCCATTGCGATGGGCTTCTTGCGCCGACTTTGAAAAATCTGCAATCATCTGTGGATGGTTTGACAAGAGGTCAATATCTGGCTGTGGCATGGCTTGCAACATGCGCTTTCGCATTTGTTCCTCGTTCGTATAAAAACGTCCCATTTGCTTCAAGGCAAAGCGATTCAAAGCAGGTAGAAAACGCGCGGTACGAAAAATGAGCTGAATGGGAAACCACATGCCCTTGAAGCGATTCGGCATCTCAGGTGGCGCAGTCCCGCTGACAATTGACACCTTCGTGAGTCGTTCTGGAATCGCAAACGCGACACTGGCGACATGCGGACCGCCTCCCGACAAGCCAAACACGGCAAATTTGTTGATGTCCAAATGGTCTGCCAGTTCACCAACATCATTTGTCCAATCGAGCAATGTGCGATTCAGGTGAAAGTCAGATAAACCAAAGCCCGGACGGTCTGGAATAATC
>JANQRM010000563.1 GCA_028284565.1 Anaerolineae bacterium
CTCTGAGTTTGAAATTGCGCCCCGGACATTCCGGCGGACCACTCCTCGACAATAATGGCAAACTCATCGGCATCAACACCATGATTTCGGGGCCTGATATTGGCTTTGCGGTTCCAGTGAATGACGTGAAAGCCTTCTTGAAGGAGACTCTTGGCGGGTTCACAACGGAATCCGATGAAGCTGTTGCAATTGTCTAATCACTAGATGCGAGGGGCAGGGTAAACCAGAAGGTACTGCCTTGCCCTTCTTCACTCTCAACCCCCAACGTACCATTCATCTTCGTTACAATCCGGCGGACAATCGACAAGCCCAAGCCGGTGCCGTCTGTCGCATTATCATTGAAGCGCGTAAACATCTCAAACAGCCGTGCTTGATTCTTAGGTGAGATTCCCACGCCAGTATCCGCCACACGATAACAAACATCATCATCTTGTTGCTCACCCGAAATCCGAATCTGACGTGGGTCATCATTTCCCATATAGTGAATTGCATTCCCGATCAAATTGGCAAAGACTTCCTCTAACCACACCACATGCCCCAATGCAGACGGCATACCCGCTTGGACATCCATCTCTATATTCTTTTCTTCTAATTGATTATCGAAGCGAGTCATCACATCACTAACCACCACATTCATATCGACGGAAACCATCGCTTCGGACGCATTCCGCAGATTCGCCAGATACAAGAGTTGGTTAATCATTTGCGTCATCTTCAGGGCAGAGGCTTTAATCCGACCCAAATAGTTCGAGAAATCATCGGGTAGATTATGGTCGCGCCCACGTGTGAAGACCAACTCGGTATAGCCAATCACGACGTTGAGAGGAGTCTTTAGGTCATGGGCAATCGTATGACTATAAGCATCTAATTCTCGGTTGCGCGCTTCTAATTCTTGCACACTCTGTTCTAACTGATGATGCAATTGCGCTTTGTTAATCATCAAAGCGACTTGATTACCAATCGAATGCAGAAGTTGCATTTCATCATCACTAAAGGTAAGTTTCTGCCGACTTTCCCATAACTCCAAATAGCCGATTATCTCACCATCAACAACAAGGAACTTCTGTATCGTCGTCTTTGCCCCGTACTGTGCCATATGATCGCGCGTTCCTTGTGGCAAGCGATTGTCATCAGAATGGCTGATAATAATTTGGTCAGGTGTCTTGATGTCTAGCCACAAACCCGGAAAATCCTGATCGATGCTATAGACGATGCCAAGGTCTGATTCTTGTTCGGCTTCCACTGCCGAGTCACTCATATACTCTGCCTGAACGATGGTCGTCCGCTTTTCAAGGTCAATATCACAAACATACACACTCGTCACTTTAAAAATGTGGCAACATGATTCAGCTACCTTACTCAATAACTCATTCAAATCCGTTGCTGATACAATTGCCGCCGACAATTCATTCAACATCTCCAATTCCCGATTGCGCTTCGTGAGGATTTCTTGTGTGCGATAATTCTCTGTCACATCGCGCAAGATGCTCTGGAATCCTTTGAGTTGTGTCCTTTCCATCAACAAGGTCGTCGTTTGCTCTACCCACATCACTTGATTGGTTGAATTCAATATGGGGAAACGCAACGAGGTCTCGCGTTTGCGGTCACGTACTTGCTGTCGATAATAGTCAACGAGCTTGTCCCGCCAATCATCACGGACAATTTCCGTAAAATGCTTACCGATGAGACTTTCTAATGAAAACCCGGTCAAGGATGCGCCACTCGGATTGACATAGGTAAAATAACCCTCGGCATCCGTTACATAGATAATGTCATTGGCTTCTTCAATGATTCGGCGATACTGACGCTCGCGTTCTTCCAGTTGCGACTGCGCGCGTCGGCGGTCTTGTTCCGATTTTTGGAGTTGTAGCAAATGATGCACTCGCCGTTGCAAGACATTCAAACGGAGGGGTTTATTAATGTAATCCGATGCACCTGCGCTAAAGGCTTGGTCGATAAAGTCCATATCATCGAGCGCGGTAATCATCAAAATTGGGATGTCTTGTCCAGCAGGTTGTGCGCGAATATGTCGGCAGACCTCCAAGCCATTGATGCGAGGCATATTAATATCGAGAATCGCAAGGTCGGGCTGTTGTGAGTCGTATTGTTGGATGGCTTCTTCGCCTGTGCGCGCCTGCAAGAGTTGATAGCCATCAATCTCCAACACCGAGCCAATCATCTGTCGGGATTGAGGGTCATCATCCGCAATCAAGATTTTAGGTGGAGGTTGTTCCGCCAACACGCACCTTACTGCATCTTATTACACAAACCCTTCCGTATCATAACACAATCTTGCTATTGCCCCACAACATTTCCCTTAAGATGTTTACTTACCTTTCCAGTTCGGAGATTGTTTCATCAATGTCGCTTGAATCCCCTGTTCAAAGTCCTCGCTCGAAATCAGAGCATTTTGCGCCCATGCTTCCAATCGCAAACCAGCTGACACATCTGTGATATCGTTTATCACTCGCTTGGCATATTGCACTGCCAACGGTGCAGACAAGCACAATTCCTCTGCCAATTCGCGCCCTTTTTGCAACAGTTCGTCCTCGGATACCACATAATTGACTAATCCCCACGCTTCAGCATTGTCGAGGTCCATGTCACGCCCCGTCATAATCAGTTCTTTTGCGCGTGAAGCCCCTACCAGACGAGTCAAGCGTGACGTCCCTCCCAAATCGGGTACTATCCCCAATTGAGCTTCTGGCAGGCTTAAGCGAGTTCCTTCGGTGACAATTCGCATATCACACGCCAACGCCAACTCCATTCCACCACCGATGCAATAATTGTGAATCAGCGCAATCACGGGCAACGAACATTGTTCAACCTTGTTCATCACGGCTTGCCATGCTTCCGTCAATGGAAACAGATTATCACGCCAATTCTCTCCGAAACGTTCAATCGTGTGATGAATCCCTTTCAAATCCAGACCCGCACTAAAGCCCTTGCCTTCTGCGCGCATCAAGACCACCCGCGCATCTTCCAGCCGTTCGATCTCATCAACTGCCTGGCTTAACGCATCCATAAAGGGAACGTTGATTGTATTGCGGTTCTCTGGGTCATTGAGAACCAACTCCATCACATGCCCATCTTGTGTAATATGAATTGGCGAGTTCATCCTATCTCCTTGTCTATTCAGTGAATTACGCTCGTAGTATAACCAGAAACGGGTCGGGTTCACGACATCGGATTGTTGCTAAGTCCTATTGCCCTTTTTTCGAGTTCGCCTATAATGACAGACGATTAGAAAGTTGTAATCATTTTACAGGATAGTCAACCTGTTAAATGAAAATCATTGAAGGCATATGGCAGACAAGCGCACTGTAGACGAACTTTCCATAGAAGAGCTTGAGCGTATTCTGGCGATTAAGAAGCGTCAATCTCGCCAGCAACGCCTTGACCGCATGAAGAAGAGTGGTCGGGTGATTGATACCCAAGCTACCGCATCACATCCAACTCCGCCCCCTATCCCTACACAAGCTCCTGCGAATTCATCCAATGGCTTGCCAGCACAAGCCATCCAACTCCCAGCCGAAGCAGTCCAGAAACGCAAAGCCATCCCGCAGTTTGATGATGCCTCCGTCGATTATGTCAACAAACAGAAGAACGAGGGGCAAGCATGGCGCAAGTTCATGGATCGTTCCCTTGTCCTTGTCGAAATCCTTGCGGTAGTCGGCTTGATTTTCCTAGGGGTTGAGCTGTTCCGTGGCATTGGCTTGTTACAAGACGAGACCGCCGAAGCCCAACGCGCCGCCGAAGAATTCAACCGTGCCAGCATCCCAACGCTCGTGCCTACACCGCAATTGTCCCTTGTCGATGTTGTACTCCCCAGTGGACACACTCCACCCACCGAAAATGGTGGCGGACAATTCAACTTTGAGGAGATTCCACCCCACCTGCGTGGACTAGTCGCTGACCAAGTGTACCTCCCGCCCGATATTCAACGCGCCCCTGTCACAGATGAAACTGCCGTCGTCCTGCGGATACCCAAGATCAACGTCGACCAGACCATCGTACAAGGTGTCGATTGGGAAGCTCTCAAGCAGGGTATCGGACAAGTCCAAAACGGTATAGACCCCACAGCATCGTCTGGCAATGTCGTTCTCGCGGCACATAATGATATTTATGGCGAGGTATTCCGCCACCTAGACCAACTCGAACCCGGTGATCAATTTGAGATTCATACTCGTTCTCGTGTGATGACTTATACCATTACCGGCTGGGATGTGGTTGAGCCAACGGCGACCCATGTCATGGAGAATCGTGGGGGCGCAACCGCAACTCTCATATCCTGCTATCCCTATCAGGTGAATTCGCATCGCATCGTCATCTTCGCAGATAGAGTTGACTCCTAGCCACTCTTTCTGTATAACCGTAGCCTATGTAACAAGAAATATACTTAATCCATTATCCAATACATTTGTTGGAGAACTTGTTATGTCCAAACGTCGTAAGAAAAATGCCCCTAATCTGCCCGAAGCCACCCTCAAACGTGCGCGGGAACAAGCGGGTCTCATTGAATCCGAAGACAACACAGATGATGTCCAAGATGATGCACCAGCTACCGAAGCAGTAGCTGACCCACAGCCTAAGAAATCGCGTCGGCGTGCGAGGATGGAACGCGCCCGACTAGACCCCAATCTCCAAAAAGACAATACCCCTGATTCCGATATGATTGCCGAGCAATTGGCGAATCCCACCGTAGTCGTAACCGAAGAGCAGATGCGCGAAGAATACAGCTATGTTCTCAAAGACCTGCGGAATATGGGTCTCCTTGCGGCGGTCTTGTTTGTCGTGTTAATTGGCATCGCACAATTCATTTAAGCATATACACAAAAACGCCCATTGCTGGACGCTTTCAATTGATCCTCTGGTTGTTCAATTCATTCCGTTCAAGAATGATAAGATTGCTCGGTTGAATGTGTCTGGCTTCTCGATATTGGGTAGATGCGCCGCCCCCACAATCGTCACGCGTGTTGCATTAGGAATATCTCCCACCAATACTTTGCTTGCCTGTCCTACTTCTGGGTGATCAAGGTCGCTATCCATCACCAACACGGGACATTGAAGCTCGGCAAGACGAGATATGGCGGGTGGGTCAAGAGGATTAATAGGTTGTGAGTCGGCAATCAGCATCGTTTCATTTTCGACGGGTATTCGGTTCATCTCCTTTACCTGTTGACGAAGTGTAACGTCTACTTCATGCGGTTCACGATAGATGCCATCAAGCCAGATACGCAGTTGCAGTTCCGAAACCGTATCAAAATCACCTGCTCGCCATGCGTCAAACATCTCCATCATGTGTGGAGGTGGTTCACCTTGCATCTCAAAGCCGTTTGGTACGGCATTGACGGTCACTAGTGACAACACCTTATCTGGATACTCTAGCGCAAAGTCGATAAAGAGAGTCCCACTCATTGAGCAACCAATAAAGTGCGCTTGTTCGATTTCCAATTCATCGAGCAAATGCCGTAATTCTTGACGACGATCAATAGGTGCCGTTGCGCGTCCCGATTTCCCAAAACCTTGCATATCGTAGCGAAGCACCCGATATTGCTCTTGTAAGACTTTCCATTGCTGTTGCCACATCCGACTATCCACAAAGCCAGCATGTCCCAAGACAACGGTTTCGCCTTCTCCGGCGATTTCATAATAGAGTGGATGGGCAAGCTGTTGGGTCATTGGCATGATTTAACCTTTCGTATGAATGAGTGATACATTCATGATAGAATGAGTTGGGTGACACCTATTGTCACTCAAGATCAAGTGAGGTTTATATGCGTGCAGACCGCCTATTGAAAATGATGTTGCTCCTGCAAACACGGGGCAAAATGACAGCTCAGTCCCTTGCACAAGAGCTGATGGTATCCCGTCGCACGATATTGCGTGACCTTGATGCGCTCTCCTTTGCTGGGATACCAGTTTATGCAGAGGGTGGACACGGAGGCGGAATCTCATTAGATGAACATTATCGCGTGAAGCTCAATGGTTTAAAGGAGTCCGAAATTCATGCACTGATTTTGTCACGAGATACTATCCTACTGGCCGATATCGGATTAGAGGATGCCAGCGAACAATCCCTACTTAAAGTCTTGACCGCCTTGCCATCGTTGTATGAAAAGGCAATTCAACAGGTTCAACATCGCATTCATATTGACCCTATCGAATGGTGGCGTTGTGAACCGGATATATCCTCCTTGAGCGAGTTGCGACAAGCTGTTTATGAAGACCGTCTCCTTCAATTTACCTATCAGAAGCACAATGGCGAGGTCGTACATCGCCGGGTTCAGCCCTATGGTTTGGTTGCCAAGGCAAGTCGATGG
Source organism: Anaerolineae bacterium (assembly GCA_028284565.1). The sequence continues at coordinate 6,324 of JANQRM010000563.1, forward strand.
TATCTGATTGCGAAGCATGAGATCGAGTTTCGGAGCTATCGCGTGAAGCGTATCCGAGATGTCGTTGTGTTGGATGACACATTCCTTCGTGACCCTCATTTTGACCTCGCATCACATTGGCAGGCTAGTATTCGTCATTTTATGGATAATCGGCAAGTTTACTCGTTCACCCTTCAAATCCAGCCAGATAAGTTGCAATTTGTGCAATGGTATACGCCCGGCACAACCCATGTTGTCCAGACACTAGATGATGGTCAATTCATCGCCCAATTTGAAGTGGATTCAGAAGATGTCGCTATCATGTTTATCTTAGGATTGGGCGCGGATGCCCAAATTATTGAACCGCATGATTTGCGCGAAAAAACCGATAAGCATATTCTATCCCTGATGCTGAATCAACATTCATTGGGGAAAAGCGAATGACGACAACCTCCATTGCGATTTTTGGCGACATCCACGGTAATCTGCTCGCGCTTGATGCGGTGCTGAACGATATAGCAGAGCAAGGCATTGAGCAGATGATTTGCTTGGGCGATATTTCTGCGACAGGACCTCATCCGCAAGAGACGCTTCAGAAAGTGCAGTCATTGGGATGCCCGGTGGTCATGGGCAATGCCGATGGTTTCTTCCTTGACCCACAACCTTTTGGTGATGAGAACACCCGTATGTTTTTCGATATTGACCTGTGGTGCGCTGAGCATCTGAGTGATGATGATCTCCGTTGGATTGGTCGTTTAGAATCGACTTACGAAACTACTCTTGAGAATAGTGACACCTTGTTGTGCTATCATGGTTCACCCCAGTCCTACAATCATGCTATCACGACAGCCACGCCTGATGAGACACTCGCTGATTATCTGGATGGAACCACAGCACAGGTGTATGCGGGTGGGCATACGCATCAGCCCTTTTTGCGACGCTTGCCTAATCGCCTCGTTGTCAATCCGGGCAGTGTGGGCTTGCCCTATGAAATATCACCCGATGGAGCAAATCGCAACCCGCCGTGGGCTGAATATGCCATCCTCCATCATGATGCGAACTCACTGAATGTCGAATTTCGCCGCGTACCTATCGATCCCCAAGCCATGATTGATGCGCTGTTATCGAGTGGGATGCCCTATGCGGATGTCCTCGCTAAGGGTTGGCGATCTTTTGACGAATAATCCCCTTCAAACTTTGCCTATGTTTGCGTTATGATGTGGTTCATCATTGACGAAAGTAACCTCACACTATGGACATCAATTGGGGAAACATCCCCTACTTCGCCAAAGTCAGCCGTAACGGATTGCATCGTATTCAGTCCTTTGCCCATTGCCGTCAGTATCATGCAGGCGCGACCATATTTGCAGAAGGTATGTCGTGTGCCGGATTCCATATCCTCTCGGATGGGCTGGTGCGAATCTACCGCACGAGCCATGAAGGACGCTTGCATACGCTGAGCCTACTACGTCCGGTAGCGACGTTTAACGAGGTGGCGGCAGTGGATGGACGTGAGAATCCCTATCATGCGGTAGCAGTGACGAATGCGGAAGTGTGGAGCTTGAGTCATCATCTCCTCATGGATTTGCTGTCGAGTGAGCGTGATTTACTCAATAACTATGTGCAGGCGTTGGCGCATCTCAATCGGGAGTATATTGAACGCCTCGAAGATATGACCTTCCGCACCATCCCCGCACGCTTGGCGAAGTTGTTCCTACATGAAGCGACCTACGCTGACCAGATAGCAGAAGCTCCCAGCCGACTGACCCAAGAGGACATCGCCTCCTTGTTGGGGACGACGCGCGAGGTGGTGGGTCGGGCGTTGCGCGGTTTGCTCAACGCAGGCTTGCTCCGAAAAGAGGGTCGGCAGGTGTTCATCGCAGACCGCACGGGCTTGGAGTTGCTGGCACAAACGAATGTGATGCCACAGAAGCAAATTTAGTTATCGGTAGTGGGTTATTCGTGTGATTAGTTTCGATAATTCCTTGATTAGTTATTGCAATTCGTTTCAATTATCCGACTCAATAGGCTAAACTTAGTCATCGCAAGTCAGTCTGGTGGCAACATGAGCAGAAACGAACTAGAGGAGTATCTCAATCCTCATCGAACACGAGCAAAACGCATTGTATCCGCTCCCTTCTCCCCATTTCTCAAATTATTTCGACGTGAAAAGTGGGGGGCATCCGATATTGTTACGGTGGTTCTAACGATCATCTTCGGCTGTTCAGCGACATATCTGGCATTTTTGGCATTGCCAGAAGCCACACAGAATGACTTGCTCGGACGACCCACCTTTACACCCACACCCACGTTGACTCATACACCGACATTAACCCCAACACCATCACCGACCTCGACACTTACTCCAACCTCAACGTCAACGAACACCCCAACTCTAACACCAAGTCATACGCCAACCATACCCCCTACTCCATTAGAAGGAATTCCGTTCGCTGAAAACGAAATCGGCGTGGTCTTGGCAAATTTTGAAGACTTTCGTGGCGAAGAAGGCTCTACCGAGTGGCGAATCGAACGCCAGGTGGAAGAAGCTGAAATTCCCTTGATTCGGGTGAATCATCAAATTGAGAAGCGGGAACACGCTCAACAAGTCAGCGATATTTATAATGAAACGATTTTAATTTGGGGAGTACGTTCCAGTGATGTGGTTGAGGTATTCTTTGAGGTGACACCACGTCGGAGTGAAGTTGAAAGAACTATTGAAAACAAAATCGTTATACCATGGGAATTCAAGGATTTCACCATTTATGTAAGAGATGGATTGGATACTCTCTACCTTGTCAAATTTATTGAGGGGCAGATTTTCTATTTTGAAGATGACTTTGTAAATGCACTAGACGCATTTGATCAAGCAATTTCCATATTACCCGCCGATGAGCGACAAGAAGATTTACAGTTAGCACCTCTATTTTTTTACCGGGGCATTACTCATTCGCAATTACAAAATTATCTAAGTGCAATCGGTGACTACACTCGTGCCATCCAACTCGATAATTCCTATGCTTCAGCCTACAATAGTCGTGGCAATACTTATTATTCTCTCGGAGAGTACCAACTTGCTGTCAACGATTACAATCAAGCCATCCAACTCGATAAAAATTATGCAAAAGCCTATTCTAATCGAGGACTTGCTTACTTATTTCTCAATGAGTATCAACTTGCCATTGATGACTACAATCACGCTATAAAACTCGATGACAGCGTGCCATTAGTCTACAACAATCTCGGACTTGCTTATCATTCATTGAGCGAGTACCAACTTGCCATAGAAAACTATAACCACTCTATCCAACTCGATGAAAACTATGTCAATGCCTACGTCAATCGCAGTAATGTATATGTCGATTTAGGTGAGTACCAACTTGCTATTGACGACTATAACCACGCTATCCAACTGGATGAAAACAATGTCGATTCTCACTTCAATCGCGGTCTTCTATATATCTTTGTGGGTGAGTATCAACTTGCGATTGACGACTTCAGTCGCGTCATCCAACTTGATATGAACGATGTCTATGCTTATAACAATCGTGGAGTTGCTTATGCTAATATGGGTAAGTATCAACTCGCTTTTTCAGATTATAATCAGGCTATTGAATTAGATGAAAATTTTGGTGATGCTTATCTTAATCTGGCAAACGCTTATATCGACAATCAAAATTATGATGCGGCACTTGAAAGCCTCCAAACATATGTTGATATCATTGGTCAAGAAAACGTTCCGAATGACATTTCACAATTAATAGAGGAACTAGAGGCGATTGTTGGGGACGGTGAAGCTTCAGTGCCACAATCCTCCTAAATCCAAAAATCCCATAAAAAGTTGGCATATTTGGACATCATAACTTGCCTGAATGCCTGAGAGTGGCGTATAACTAAGGGGATGAAGACGTGACACATCGAATAGGTATGACTTTATGAGTGACGAAAACGCAACACCCGATGATTTGATCGGGAAGAATCTGGGACAATATACCATCCTCGAAGAAGCGGGGCGTGGTGGCATGGCGACGGTGTATAAAGCCAAGCAAACGTCAATGAACCGCACGGTGGCGATTAAGGTATTGCCGCCCACCTTCCTGCATGACCCCAGCTTTATGGAACGCTTCGAGCGCGAAGTGGAGGTCATCTCGCAATTGGAACATCCGCACATCCTGCCCATCTTTGATTTTGGGAAGGAAGAAG
>JANQRM010000580.1 GCA_028284565.1 Anaerolineae bacterium
ATGTACTGAAGAGTAGCCACCTCTTCAATGTATTGGATACCCGTGGCGCAATTGGTGTGACAGAACGCGCTGGCTATTTCCGTCGAATGCGCGATATGACACGCAACGTTGCCCAAGCCTATGCCGAAAAACGCGAAGAACTAGGCTATCCATTATTGAAAATGCGCGAACAATGGGCGATTTCTGAACCCGTTCAAGTGCCTGAATTACCATCTGCGCCCGCCGAACCAGCTGATTTACTCTTCGAGATTGGTGTCGAAGAACTCCCAGCCGATATTGTCGATGATGTCTTAACACAATTGGACAAGACCATTCCCCAGCAATTGGAGGAACTACGCTTGTCTCACGATGGGGTAACCGTTCATGTCACGCCACGTCGCATAGTCATTCATGCGTATAACTTATCGCCCCGTCAAGCTGATGAGGAGTTTGTCGCCAAAGGTCCACCCGCGGACCGTGCTTTTGATGCGGACGGCAAACCAACTAAAGCAGGGGAAGGGTTTGCCCGCAGTAAAGGCATAGACGTTAGCGAACTCAAAGTGGTCGATGTCGATGGCGGACAATATGTAACAGCCACAGTCAAAAATGAAGGTCGCCCCACAACAGAAGTCTTGATCGAAGCTTTACCCAATATCATTGAAAGTATCAACTTCCCCAAAGCGATGCGCTGGAATAATAGCGGAGTTGCCTTCTCACGTCCTATTCGTTGGATGGTTGCGCTCTTTGGTGAGGCAGTTATTCCTTTTGATTATGCTGGGGTTGCCAGCGGTAAGATTACTCGCGGTTTGCGTCCTTATGGCTCACCCGAACTTCAACTCAAAAACGTCGCTCACTACTTTGAAGTGATGAACGAGCAACACATCATCCTTGACCATAAGAGTCGTCAGCAGGCGGTCAAAAACCAAGCCACTGCCTTAGCACAAGAAGTCGGTGGGAGGATTCCTGATGATACTGGATTGCTTGCCGAAGTCACCAACTTAATCGAAGCTCCAACTGCCTTTCGTGGGACATTCAGCGAAGATTACCTCGAACTCCCGCGTGAGGTACTAGTGACAGTCATGCGGAAACACCAACGTTACTTCCCTGCAGAAGATAGCAACGGCAAGTTGATGCCCTATTTTATCGGCGTGCGCAATGGCGATACCGAACATCTCGATAATGTCATTCACGGCAATGAGCATGTCATTCGCGCTCGCTTCTCCGATGCCACCTTCTTCTACAACACCGACATCAAAAAGCCCCTGAAAGACTATCTCCCACGCTTAGGAACATTGACTTTCCAGTACGATTTAGGCTCTATGTTGGAAAAAGGGGAGCGAGTCACTGGCTTAGTTGATGCGATGGGCGATTTGTTGGGCATGTCCGCCACTGATATTGGCATTGCCAGCCGAGCAGGGCATATAGCTAAAGCTGACCTTGCGACCCAAATGGTTGTCGAGATGACTTCCTTACAAGGGATTATCGGGCGTGAATATGCGCTGAAATCGGGCTATCCCCAAGAAGTTGCTGATGCTATTGCCGAACATTGGTTGCCACAAAGCGCAGATGATGCCTTACCATCCAGTGAGGCAGGTGTTCTCCTCGCGCTCACAGATAAACTCGATAGCCTAGTTGGGTTGTTCGCGGCTGGCTTGGCTCCCAAATCAACCTCCGACCCCTTTGGCTTACGTCGCTCTGCCTTGGGTGTGATTCAAATTCTTGTTCAGCGTGAGATGGATGTCAATCTCGTGTCAGCCATCGAACTTGTTGCCACAGCCCAACCGATTCCGGTGAATTCATCTGCACGTACAGCAGTCATGGACTTTATCAAAGGACGCTTGTTGGCTTGGCTGATTGAAGAAACCGATGCCTCACGCGATGTCATCAACGCCGTTTTAGCCGAACAAGCCCATAATCCCTTTCAAGCGGTGGTAGGTATCAACGAACTCAGCCAATGGGTACAGAAAGACAACTGGGAAAACACTCTCGACAACTTTGCCCGTTGTGTCCGCATCACGCGTGATGAGATGCAACAGTACACAATCAACCCTTCTGCTTTCACCGAACCATCAACTCGCGCATTATACGATGCCTATCAACAAGTGACAGATAAGCTACAAGAGGGTGGCAATGTCGATGCTTTCTTATCTGCGTTTGAACCCATTGTTCCCACAATTGCTGACTTTTTCGATAAGGTGCTTGTCCACGATGAAGATTTGGCTGTCCGACAGAATCGGGTTGGACTATTACAAGCCATCAGCAATCTACAGAATGAACGTGCCGATTTGAGCGAATTAGCCGGATTCTAAAGCTAACTCGTTAATTATCACGAAGCGTATCAACACTTGATGCGCTTTTTTGTTCGTACTGAGCATTGCATAAGTGACGACACATATATATAATTACGAATTAGAAAGATGGGGTATCCTCACTGAATGTCTGTCACAGAAGAGATCAAATCTCGCCTTGATATTGTCAATTACGTTCAACAATCCGTCCCACTAAAAAAGTCGGGGCGATATTTCAAAGCATGTTGTCCCTTCCACAATGAAAAAACACCCTCCTTTATTGTCAATCCTGAATCACAAACGTGGCGATGCTTTGGTGCCTGTGCAGAAGGTGGGGATGTCTTTAGCTTTGCCATGAAGCAGAACGGCTGGTCTTTTAAGGAAGCCCTACAAGAACTCGGCGCACAAGTTGGAGTCGAAGTTCGCAAGCAAACCCCACAACAAAAAGCTGAAGTAGAACGCCTCGACCATCTGCGAGGAATCCTACAAACCGCCACCGATTTTTATCATGAATACCTCCTCAGTGACGAAGCCAAGCCCACGCTCCAATATGCCATTGAGCAACGGGGCTTAACCCTCGACACCATCAAGACCTTCCAAATTGGTTGTTCGGTGGATGCATGGCAAGAGATGTTGAATGCGCTGACCAATCTCGGCTACAGCGAAGATGAAATCATCGAAGTTGGGTTAGCGATTCGCAATGACAAAGGGCGTGTCTACGATCGCTTCCGTAATCGCCTGATGATTCCTATTCGGGATGAACGCGGACGTGTGGTTGGCTTTGGTGCGCGTGTACTCAATCCAGAAGACAATCCCAAATATCTCAACTCGCCACAAACCCCCTTGTTCGACAAAAGCAAGCTACTCTTTGGCTTAGACATGGGCAAGTCTGCCATTCGAGATAGCGAGACAGCCGTCATTGCAGAAGGCTATATGGATGTGATTCAAGCCCATCAAGCGGGATTCAAAAATGTTGTCGCGCAAATGGGAACAGCCATGACTGAAACCCAACTCGGTCTATTGGCTCCCCGTTTTGCCAAGAAGGTCATCCTCGCATTAGACTCTGATGATGCTGGACAACAAGCTACCCGTCGCAGTTTAGAAGTCGCCCGTGAAGCTCTCCAAAAAGATTATGCAGGCAAATTATCCGTCGATATTCGCGTCTTGCAGATTCAGGATGGCAAAGACCCTGATGATTTCCTCCGAGAGTCGCCCGATAAATGGCAAGACTTAGTGAATTCCGCGATACCCGTTGCTGACTTTGTCATTGATATGGAAACCTCACATTTGGAGAGTAATGCCTCTGTACAGGAACGACAAGCTGTCGCCCGCGCCATATTGCCCATTCTCACAGCCTCCGAGAACAATTTCTACAAGCAAGACAATATTCAAAAGCTGGCATTACGCCTGCGGATAAACGAGTCCGATTTATTAGCATGGGCTGGCGAACAACAGCAAATTCAACAGGCGAAAGCACCCCGTCCACCTGCATCACCGGATGACCTGCCTCCCAATCTGCCACCATTAGAAGAACCCCCACCTGAATTGTATGAAGCAGGTGATTGGTATCCTGAGATGGATACGACGGGTGCGCCAGTTAGCGAGCGGTCACCAACCTTAGCCAAAGCAACGCAATCCCTTGCCAAAGTCATGGGACGAGACAGCCGAGCAGTTGAGGGATATTGTCTGCGCCTACTGTTGATGTACCCCGACTTGCTCTACCATGCCAATCGGAAACTCCGTGAACTCGCCGCGAACAATCCTGATTTGTTGAATGGACCGCTTGCAGATTTAAGCGTCGATGACTTTACCCAGAGCGAGTATCGCCAGTTGATGCACTATTTTATACAAGCCATTGAACAGGATGCACTCGAACCCATTGACTATCTGCGAGAAGAAGCCGAAGCTGAACTATTGCCCGATTTGAACGGATTATTGGCAGAAGAAACTCAACTGCTACAAGGACGACTACAACATCGTCTGAAAGGGGATTTTTCCCAGATATATGAAGATTTAAGCCGTCATGGACGTGTATCGGCTGACCCCCAACAGACATTGGTGGGGAAAGCACTCCAACTGCGAGTACAACGCCTACAGCGAGAACGGGAAGATTTACGCTTTCTTCAGATGGAAAGTGAAGGGGGACGTGAACTCAATGATCAATATGCACAACAAATTGTATTATCAATGCAAGCCAAGCTACGGATAGATATTGCCCTCCAATAACAAATCGGGATAGGCGTACTGC
>JANQRM010000607.1 GCA_028284565.1 Anaerolineae bacterium
ACCGGTCGCAACCACCATGCCGTCGGCATGCGCTGCCTGGCGGACACCGATACCGGTTTTCCCAACGGGAGGGGCGCCGTGCGTTTACGATAATCCACAGCAAATTCGACATAGGCTTCATCGGAGACAATCACGGTGTTGGGTAGTTTGTTGGCAACAGCTTCTACCATCTCTAGGGGGATAAAGCGACTGGTCGGGTTGTTGGGGCGGGTCATGAAGATGACTCGCGTCTTATCGGTGACGGCTTTATCAATATCCTCCATTGTGAGTTCAAAGGGATACGCCAATGGCATCGTGACCATTGCGCGTTCATCCGCTTTCGCCAGTTCGTTATATACCGTGAACGACGGGTCCATCGCCAAGATTTCGTCACCTGGACGGGAAAAGGCGCGAATGATAAAGGACATTATCTCGCTGGAACCTGCCCCAAACATCACATTCTCTTTGGACAGCCCTTCCGTTTCTGCAATCGCAGAGCGTAGAGCATGAGCTTTTGAATCAGGATAGCGATGCAAATCATGGAGCGTATCTTGTGCCGCCTGAACCGCCATCGGTGGCGGACCGAGTGGATTCTCATTTGAGGATAATTTGATAATTTCCTCTGGGGCGACATTATAGCGTTCTGCCGCTTCTGCGGTTGTCAATCCGGGAACATACAGCTCTGGTGAGCGCAATTCTGGGTTGACTAATCGAGTAAATGTGGAATCAGAAGTCATAGCAATTCATACCCCCTCCAGATCTCATTAAAATTTGGTGTATTGTAAAATTATCAAGTATAATTTACCACGAATTGCACCAAATCGGGTGCGTGATGCACATCAAAGTGTCCGTATTTTTGTGGCGTTTAGATAGTGTCATGTGCATCAACATTGTTATACTCAAATAAATTTATCGAGGAGGACGAATGTCTAAAAAGTTGGTTATTGCTAGTCTATTAGTCGTGATGCTTATCGGCGTTTTTGCCACCGCCCCCACTCCTGCACAAGATGATTGTGAATCCGTTACCGAAGTCACCGTTGTCCTTCAATGGGTTGTGCAGGCACAGTTCGCAGGCTACCTCGCCGCCCATGACCTTGGCTATTATGATGAAGTCTGTTTGGATGTCACCGTACGCCCGGGTGGACCTGACATCAATGGCGATCAGTTGGTCGCATCTGGAGCCGCTGATTTCGGGATTCGTCCTTTCGTCAATACCCTCGCCGCCCGTGAAGCTGGCACCGACCTTGTGAGTATTGCCCGCGTGAACCAAGTCGTTCCGCATCTCATCGTCTCCTTCGCCGACAGTGAGATTGTCGAACCCGAAGACCTTGGCGGGCGTGTGGTTGGCTCATGGCTCGGTGGTAATGAAACGGTACTCTTTGCGCTGATGCGCTCAGTGGATGTCGAACCCGATGAAGATGTTGAGATTGTGCGTCAAGGCTTTGATATGTCCCAATTGCTGAATGGCGAAATCGAAGCGGCACAAGCCACCATCTACAATGAATACGCACAGGTTCTGGAAACCATCAATCCAGAAACGGGCGAACTCTATACTCCCGAAGATTTCAATACCATCGCCCCCGCTGAATACGGTATCACCATGTTGCAAGACAACATCTTCTCCCGCGAATCCTACCTTGCAGAAGATGGCAATGAACAAATCGCTGAGGATTTCCTCTATGCCTCCTTGCGTGGTTGGATTTTCTGCCGTGACAATCCCGATGAATGTGTCCAGATTGTTCTCGATAACGGGAGTGCCCTTGGTGAAAGTCACCAGACATGGATGATTAACCAGTTCAACAATCTGCTATGGCCCGCGCCCAATGGAATTGGCATCCTTAATGACCCCGATTCGATTGACCTCACTGTTGAACTCGCTATCGAATATGAATTGATCGAAGGCGAACCGGACGACGGTGCATACCGCTTTGATCTCGTTGAACAAGCTGTCGCGCGACTCATTGATGATGGTTTCGATGTCGTCGGTGAAGATTTTGAACCCAATGAAGTCGAACTCCGTGCAGGTGGCGAGTAACCGTTATCTGTAAAGCCTATCCATGCATAACATTAAGGGGAGTGGTGCGCCATTCCCCTTCTTGGTGACACCATGACTCAGCGCAAGTCGCTCAAACAAATCCTTGCCGATTGGCTACCCCTTATCATCTTCATTCTCTTGCTCATGGTGCTTTGGGAAGTAACCAAAGTCATTGGTGGTTCACCCATACGAGGGGAAGAGAATGTTGTCCTCTGGGACCCGCCCTTCCGCTGGCGTTTTGCCAATGACCTGAATATGCCGCACCTCTGGCACATTGCGGAGGGCTTTATCAATCCCGCGTCGCGCAATGGTCCGCCCTTGTATACGCTTCTTGGCGATGCGATGTTATGGTCATTCACGATTACACTGGTTGGGTTTGTCTTTGGAACATCCTTGGGACTGATTATTGCCATTATTCTGGTACATTCCGATACGCTCTACGGCGCTTTCATGCCTTACATCATTGCGTCACAAACCATTCCCATTCTGGTGATTGCCCCGATGGTGGTTATCTGGTTGCAATCCGGATGGGGGTCTGTCGCGGTCATCGCCGCCTATCTGACCTTCTTTCCCGTGACGATTGCCGCCCTCCGTGGATTCCGTTCTGTATCATCTGAGTCCTTAGATTTAATGCACTCTTATGGTGCGAATCGACTCGAAATTCTGCTCAAACTGCGCTTTCCAACGGCTGTCCCCTATCTCTTTGTTGGCTTCAAGATTGCCGCCACCGCCAGCGTCATCGGCACGATTGTCGGCGAACTACCCTCTGGCATTGATGACGGGCTTGGCAGTGTGATTCTCAATTATGCCCAATACTACACCACTGCACCCGCTCGCTTATGGGCGACCTTGTTGGCATCAGCGGTGCTGGGCATCGGAGTGTATTTACTGGTTGTGCTTATGGAGCGTGTGGTGATGCGAATGGGGATGCAATCTCTGGCGGATGAAATCTAATGCAATCGAAACGTCTGCGACGTGTGCTCCCGCCAGCAACCGTCTTCATCTTGGTCTTATTGTTCTGGCAATTTGGTGTGGAAGCCCTGAATATCCCTGGATTTTTGCTACCACCGCCCAGCGATATTGCCGAAGCCTTCCGCAATAATGCTGAGCAAGTCGAAGAAGCCTTCTTACGCACCCTGTATGAATCGCTCGGCGGACTCGCCATTGGAACGGTTACGGGTATTCTGGGCGCGCTGATTGTCGTCCGTTGGAATATCACTGGTAAGGCGATCATTCCATTCGCTGTGGGATTCAATGCTGTGCCAACCCTCGTCTTCGCGCCCATCATGAATAACTGGTTCGGCTCGATTAATCCCTTGTCGAACATGATGATTGTCGTCACACTGGTTTACTATCCGGTGATGATTAACGTCCTGCGCGGACTGACCCAAATAGAACAATCCGAATTGGATTTGATGCGTTCTTATGGTGCTAGTGATATGGAGATTATGTATCGTCTCCGCTTGCCCAACGCCCTACCCTACTTCTTCAACGCGATGAAACAGGGCGCAACTCTTTCTGTGATTGGTACGGTTGTCGCGGGTTATTTCGGGGGACCCCGCTTAGCACTGGGTGTATGGATTTTGAATCAAGCCGCCATGTTCAACTTCCCAGACGCATGGGCGGGGATTCTGATCGCCTGTGGCATTGGCATCGGGCTATTTGTGACTGTCGTTCTGATCGAACGCCTTGTGATCCCATGGCACGCCTCTGTACGGGGTGAAGACACATGATGCTCTCGCGCAACGGAGTGAAATTGCATTATGAGTTGTGTGGTGAGGGTGAACAAACCCTCGTCTTCATTCATGGCTGGCTGACAAGTGGTGAGTTATGGCGTTATCAAGTGGCGGAGTTTCAAAAAGACTATCGCATCTTGACCTTTGATTTGCGGGGCTTCGCGCGTTCAGACACGCCAGATGTCGAATATACCTTTGCCCTCTTTGCCGATGACCTCCGCTGGATGTTGAACGAACTTGGTATCACGAAGCCTGTCCTTATTGGCTGGTCAAAAGGAGTATCTATTGCCATTGTCTATGCCTCGAAACATCCTGATGATGTGGCTGGCTTAGTCCTCATCGGTGGTGGACCTAAATTCGTGAATGTCGAAGATTTCACTCACGGCATAACACAAGACACCTTTGATGAGATGGTTGCGGAGTTTGAAGCGGATTATCGTGCGAGTGCGCACAATTTTGTTGAGGTCTGTATGCCAGAAAGCGACGATGAAACCCTCAAGACATGGCTACATGACATGGCATTGCTGACTCCACCTTGGGTCGCGCTCAACAGCATCCGCAATGACTCGCGCGAAGATTTGCGTCCACTCTTGTCCAAGGTTCTCGTGCAGACATTGATCGTCTGTGGGACAGAGGATACCATTTGCCCACCTGCCAGCAGTGAATACATGCGTGACCACATGGCAAATGCAAGCCTGCATCTCTTTGATGGACTGGGACACTCACCTTATTTAACCGATGTTGCAGGTTTTAACAGCCTGTTGCGCGACTACCTAGCAGATATTAACCATGACTAAATCAAAAAACACAAGGGCTGTCATCCATGTTGATGATGTCAATAAGATTTTTAATCAAGGCTCATCAGAGGAAGTCGTCGCCCTTCAAGATATCAATCTGGGCGTACAATCCGGTGAATTCGTTTCCTTGATCGGTCCATCTGGCTGTGGCAAATCGACCCTCCTGCGCCTCATTGCTAACCTCATTGAGCCAACCACAGGCACGCTCAGCGTCAACGATAAGTCGCCAGAAGAAGCTCGCATGAATGGTGAATATGGGATGGTCTTCCAAGCGGCAACGCTCTATAACTGGCGTACTGTCATTCGCAATGTCCAACTTCCGTTGGAGATTATGAAATATCCTAAAGCAGAGCGTCAGCAAAAGGCTCACACCATGCTCGAACTGGTGGAACTCGACAGCTTCGCCAATCACTTTCCATGGCAACTCTCCGGTGGGATGCAACAACGAGTCTCGATTGCACGTGCTTTGGTGTTTGAACCCTCCATCTTGCTCATGGATGAACCCTTTGGCGCGCTCGACGAATTCACTCGCGAGCGATTGAATATGGAACTCTTAAAAATTTGGGAAGATACTAGCGTTACTATCGTCTTCGTGACCCACAGTATTCCGGAAGCTGTGTTTCTTAGTAGTCGGATTGTGGTCATGTCCCCACGTCCAGGACGCATAACCGAAATAGTCGAGAATGACCTCCCCTACCCGCGAGTCTTTGAAACACGTGATACACCCGAATTTCATTCACAAGTCGCTAGAGTCCGTGAGCATTTGCGAAATGCTTATGCAGACGATTAACTAAGACACCGATTCAGGAGTAAGACGCCTATCTTAACCTGAAAGCTCTAGTACTTTTTTGGTACATCTCTATTATCTCTGTCTCACGCTAGGGGCAATCAAATAATTATCATATGAGCTAATCAATATCAACGGCACATCGAAAGCCAATCGTCGCACATCGATCTAAACCGGGATACATCAGCAAGAACTTCGCCGCAAAATCATTCATTTGCGCGCTACCATCCCCGTACCAGACCGAGTCTTGCGCCTGATAGTGGGACCCACCCTTGAGCATACAAAACGGTTTGGTCCATCCGTATACTCACTTTCCATCCATTCCCCCACAAATCATAACAACCATAAGCTGAACAGCCTTCAGGGAATTCCGTTACAGAAGTTGTCTTTCCTATCTGCCCATGGTTACAGCAATTCGGCATCCAATCATCTCCCCATGGATAACGACGTTTCGCGCCATCGATGCAAATTTTCCCGCCAAGTTTCCCATTGTAGTGGGTCATCAGGTGCAGGGATTAAAGCATACATGAGAATAGCTTGATTAGATCAAGCGCTATCAAATTGCAACATCGGAGATAGAAAGCGCATCCCTTCAACAAAACCACGCCGCCAGACTGCCCAATCATGTCCACCATCGTAGACGCGAAATTCGGCATCAATGGTCTGGACTCGTGCCAGCGTATTGAAAGCCAAATGCGCTTCCAAATCGAGATCATGCCGTTGGTCTTCGGGATTGGGATGCTTCCATTCATCGTCCCCCACCGCGATAAATAGCCCTACTCGCTGAGATGTTGCCTCAAAATCCGCCACCAGCGACGGATAATTCAAGCGCTGATATATCGTCTCATCAAACAAAACATCATCCACACCAAACGCGCCGAATTCACGGGTACTCGAATCGAGTGGCGGGAGTGGCGTATAAACTGCCGGACTCAGCACAATTGCCCCTGCAAAGGTTTGTGGATAAGTCATCACATAACGAAGTGCGCCGTATCCTCCCATTGAAT
>JANQRM010000564.1 GCA_028284565.1 Anaerolineae bacterium
AATACCTAGAATAAATGCGCCAATCCCTTGCAACAGAAATACACCCCAAGGAATCTCGAACCGTTCTTGAGTCATAGCTGTAGTAGACATAATTTCTCCTTTATTTCATATATGTTCATGTCCTTTCAATGTAAGGAGTCTCGGACTTTCTGTCATCTACCGTCTGTTGATTTTTGCTTAAACAACTGAGGAGGTGGGCTTTACAACAAATGTTGTAGGGAGATCACCTTGGGTCTTCCAGATGCCATTTGAGTAAGGAAATTTGTCGTCGGCTCAAATGAATGCGACTAGGCGAACTTCAAACATAAGACATATTATCCGAAGGTGAGATTCACCAAATAGGTATAGGATCAGACATTTCCGGTAAGTATATTCTTTGTAAATCCCTACCGTCCCTTTGGCTTTTATACACCCCCATACCAGACATAGAAAAACTCTCTTGTGAAGGCTTCCTTTAGTCCCAATAAGCCCCATTATCGGAAACTATTGTCCATGTTTAAAGTAGAGTGCTGAAAATAATTTGAAAAATTATGCCCGTAACGAACCTCTATAGCCCACAAAATGGCAATTTGATCAAGTTAAGTTTTCAACAAACATTCGATACCTCACTTTAGGTTGCTAAATTTAGTCTTTATTGCAACGGTACTTTTACCAACACCTGTGTGGTAAGCCATGCTATAATAATCGGCATGGTTTCTTGTGTTGTAAGGTTGATCTTAAGAATCGCTATCCAAATTGGATAGAATCACCATATCACTGACAGGAATGCCATCGACCGCAAGTGGTTGATGATTGTTGGCATAGAGGCTGACACTAATCATCTCGGCTCCTTCAGGCAGGCTGCTCATGTGGTACCATTCACCGTAGATTCGTGCTATTTTCTCACCATCAACATAAATGTGAGCATGACCTTCGCCGGGTACAGGTGCCTGATCAACATTTTGTGGAGCGAAGATGAAATTGAGGGTTTGCACACGGATATTGTAGCTTCCGTCACTTAAAGGAATAACAGTCAGGTCTACGAAAGGTGCATTATCGCCTGATATATCCATCTGCCTGCTATGATCATGTACCATGCCATCCATATGGACATGGCTTCCATCCATAACCATTGGAGCTTCTTCGGTATATGGACTTTCGCCTTCGATTAAGGGTGTCCAAAAATTGCCTAGAGAAGCCATACATTGCATATCATCACCAAACTCTTCACGTTCACCAATGACAAATGAATACCTTCCTATTTTTTGTTCTTCGTGCCACATGATGACAGTATACTTTGCGCTTTCTGGAGCTTCAAAGAAGAAATTTTCCCAGTTCCAATACCATTGGCGACCAAATTCCTCAAACCAGTGCACAGGTTCCTCGCCCAGGGGTACGATGATCCCACCCTGACCTTCTGGCGCAACAACATGGGCGGGGATATCCATATCATCATCAAGTCCAGGACCAAATACGGCAATCACCGGGTCATAATCTTCTTGCCCCTCAATATCAGGTATACTCAGACTAATCAAGACCTCTTGCCCAGCAACCGCGTCAAAGACAAAATAATCAGCATCAACAGCTGGATATAGATTTCCAAAGTAGGCATAAGAAACTTCTGAATCTGGGACTTGCCAGGCATTAGCTGTGTTCAAATCAGCAGTTTCACAAAAGGGTTGGTGTGCATAGCTTGAACCGGTTGCCATTACAAATAGCATAATCAAGGTACTGGCTAGCGCAGCCAGTGGTTTTAACAGCTTCATAGACTTTCTCCACAATAATAGATTCACGAACAATCAAAATGTTATGAATTGAATGTAAGCTAGGGATAAATCTAAGCTAAATTGTTTGTTAATCAGCAGCGATTCTTTAGTTTTCCGTATGTATCCTCCAACATGCTGCCACGATAAAGTATCAAGGCATCAAGCCTCTATTTTCGGCAAGACAGCAAAATCATAGGAAAACGTTTTAACACTTTCGTGTAGGGTCGGACATTTTTGTCACCCTATAAAAAAGGCGGGTTGTACGCCCGCCTCAATGAAAGGGTATATATCCGCGTCCGTTTGCGGACAAGGGATACTGGTAATCAGTCGATGGTGTTGAAGATACTCAAGTCGGGTAACACGTCTTTTGCCATTTCGTAAAAATGCACATCGGTTAGTGAGAGCGGGTTTTTGCATATCAGCAAATTGGTAAGCCACTGGCCGGCGGGTTTTCGCTTCTTCCGATTTTCAGTATCCGAAGATGTTTTAGGTATTTATTTGAGCTAACCAAAAATGATAAAAATGTGATATATTCGGTTTCCATGTGGTGTGGAGGCAGGTGTTGAATTACTTTCCAGGGTTACTCAGCACATGTGCCTCCACAGTCTTGATCTCTATCCAGTTGGTGTAAATCGATACAAGTCACCGTCTCTTGTAACATTGCCAATACCCGGAAACGGGAAATGGTATGCCATTATCGGTATCTGTTCCTCGACGATGCGATTCAACAGGTGAAGCCGCGTTTCGACAGTCTGTTCGGGAATCTGATCGAGCCCGCTGACCCAATCTGGGCGATGCAGAGAGAGCACCGGATGAGTAATCGAATCTGCTACCAACATCAATTGTTGCCCGTTGGATTCCAGCAAAAACGAGTGGTGACCAATTGAATGTCCGAGCGTGGCAACCGCTTGAATTCCCGGAATGAGTTCGTCTTCATCGCCAAACAATTGTAGCTGTCCTTCATTGGACGAGATCGGCTGTAACTGATCGTTCGCAAAACCGACAAAAGGAACAAGAAATTCAATCACATCTTCACTTTGTAGGAAATCCCATTCCATTTGTGGTAGGTAGTACTGAGCATTGGGGAACGCTGCAGTCCCGTTCAAGGCGATGCCACCGACATGATCAGGATGGTAATGTGACAAAATCACATCCGTGACATCATCAGGGCTTATTCCCAACATGCTCATTGTTGCCGCTAGCCCACCAATATTCGGACCCATACTTTGAGTGTTAAAATCACCTGTGCCTGCTCCAGTATCGACTAATACGGCGCGGTCCTGGTTCCTAATAAGAACCGTTGACATGGGCAATGGAATGAAGTCAGTGTCAAGACTATACTCCTGCAATAACGTTGTTACATCACCCTCATCTGCATTGACGACCATGATATTGGGCGGAAAGCCGACTAGACCATCATTGATAATCAATACCTCGAAATCACCAACTTGGAACCGATAGAATGCGAATACGGTTGATGCCATCTCAGTATCTTGGGCGGCAAGCTGTTGGACATTTAAGCCAAAGCTTAGACCCGCACCGATGGCTCCGATACTTAGACCTTTGAGAAGGTCACGACGGGATAAGGCGGTTGTGCCCCTCCGTATATGTGTGGACATAAGATACACTCCATTATAGTATTATTTATTGCTGATTGCTCAGCATGGACAAACTGAATTGAGTGACGTTGGCAAGCGACAGATAACGGTGACACCTCCCGCATGTGTCCAACGGTTTAGCGTTGTGGCAATCCAAATTGATTGCGTTCTTCAGGGGTCAGGTCACGGGTGATACAGCATGCGTAAGCATGGGCGATTAGTTCTTCTGTGGAACGCCAGATGCGTTTGATTACAGGTTCGATCAAACCATCTCCAGTTGCAATCACATGCGATCCATCGGGTGACCAACTAATTGTGAGGACGAGATAAGGCACGTTAAAACTCATCAGCTCTTCTGCAGTTTGGGCATTCCAAACTCGTACCACTTGGCTCGAATTGTCTGCTGTCGCTATAAGTTCTCCATCGGGTGACCAACTCCCTTCCACAACCCAACCCAAATGCTCAGAAAAGGTTACAATCGGGGTTGCTGTATCAACATCCCACACAACAGCAGCACTCTCAGAGTGTGTTGTAAGAATTTGTGTACCATCAGGTGACCATTCCGTAGCGAAAGTCCAACCGTAGTCGCTCTCAAGTCGAAATAACTCGGCTCCTGTTGTTGCATCCCATACAAAGGCGGGTGCAGGTTCGTCAGGAGGCACAAAAATACAGCCAGTCACGATTCGAGAGTTATCAGGTGACCAACTCGGCCATCCTTGATGACAGGTATCTCCCGAGTCGAAGATTGAGATAAGCTCTTGACTGTCAACGTCCCAGACGAACGAAGGCTGTGAAACACCAATGCGAAGATCGGCGGCGACTACCATTTTGGTATTGGGTGACCATGCCATCGTCAGTAAATGATGTGATCCATATTCATCAGGCTTAACGGTTAATCGGGAAATCATTTCCCCACTTGTCACATCCCAAATATTCAGTGCATCTGCACCGATCCCTTCTGCAAATACTAAATGTGTACCATCCGACGACCAATCACTCCAAAAACTTCCCTCGTTAAATGTTGTGATATTCTCACCAGTGTTTGCATCCCATAGGCGAGCACTGCCGTCTGAGCCACTGGTTGCGATATACGCACCGTCAGGTGACCAAGCACCCCATTCCTGACCAAACGAGTGACCAAATAATATAGGATACGGGATAGAAGTGTCCCAGAGTTGAGGACCAGTCGCACGCGCACCACCGACAAGTAGCAAACTGTTGTCTGGGGTGAACTGTACATATCCTAACTTGGCAGTTGGATTGGCAACTACACCTTCAATTTCGAATAACAGTCCACCTGAGACTGCATCCCAAACTTTCGCTGTAGAGTCGATACTGTGACTGGCAATTCGTTGTCCATCCGATGACCAAGTGACATCGAGAATTGGTTGTGTATGCCCTCTGAGCATTGCAGTCGTTTCCCATGTGTTTGTCTCCCATACTCGTATAAGCGCATCGTCACCAGCTGAGGCTACATAGGCACCATCTGGTGACCAAGCGATAGATCGAATTGCACCTACATGGCTGAGTATCTCATTCACTTCGTTACCATTATCAACATTCCACAGGCGGATTGTTTTATCTTGTGATGCACTAGCGATTAAACGCCCATCGGGTGAAAATGCGACATCGTGCACAGGTGCAAAATGACCAACAAGTCGGTCCTGCTCCTTGCCCGTTTGAGCATTCCAAAATATGATGCCACCGTCCTCATGGGTGGTGACTAAGGTGCTTTCGTCAGGAGACCAACCTAGGCTGATGCTAAGGCTGTCAAAATCAGTTAAAGTGAGTAGCGTGTCGCCACTCGTAGTATCCGATACTACGAGCCCACAGTCTTCTTCAGAGCTTATGCCTCGTGCGAGAGTTGCGATGCGATTACCCGACGGCGACCACTCGAGATCTTGTATGAAGTAATCATCCTCTGAGCATAGTTCACCGTGTGTATTGACAGTGACCAGCGAATCGCCTGATTCGACGTCCATTATGAGGAGAGAATTTTCAGATAATCTCAGGCTTCCAGCGACTTTTTCGCCTGATGGGGATAATCTGGCAAGAACAATTGTATTATTGATTGCTTCAGCTGGGACTAATGTCCGCGAGCCTCGATATTCGTCGACCGCAAGCGCGAGAGAACCGACTGCCTCCGACGTGAACGGAAACTGCTCTACGGCTTCCAGTGCCAATAACACGCTCAAATCACTGTCCGTTGTTCTATCTGCAAGTGCCGCAAGACCTACACTTGCTTGTGTCAGGGCATCCTGCCGGGCTTCTGCTTCTGCATTGGCAGAATTGATGGCAAAGATGCCAAATCCTCCACTAAAGACGGTTGCCAGCGCAAAGACTGCAACGATCGCACGTAATAAGGTCCGTGAGCGTTGCTCCTGTGCTTGCTCACGTTTTGCGCGCACGGTTTCAGTATGTGCTAACATTGTCGCTTCTTGCTTACTGGACTCTATGAACGTAGTTTCTAGAGGGGTCAGGGCGAGTTGAGTCTGTTCGCCCCAAGCTGAGGCTTGCTCAAGCCGAGTGCCAGTCAGCAGATAACTTTTATCGCGACCATGTTCCTGCCATGACTTTGCGGCTTGGGCAACCATGCGCTCTTGTCGAATATCATCTCTTGATTCATTCAACCATTCACGCAACCTTTCCCACTCTCGCAGAATAGCTTCATGAGCGACTTCGACCGTCGGTTGGCGCGAGGCAAGGTCATGATCAAGGGATAAGAGACGCGATTCAGCATAGGTGTCAATGATTTCTTCCATCACGTCGGGTTGTGAAGTGATGTCTAAAAGTTCAACCCGGTGGACGCGGCGACGGGTATCTTCTGCACCTTCGCCCAACGTGACCAAACGGAGAAACATCTGACGAATCGCGTCTTGGGTGTTGTCGTCGGTTTCCAGATAGATTTCATCCGCCCGCTTTGCCAAGGCTCCGCCAGTGCCGCCGATAGAGGCATAAGCCTCCAGAGTCAATTGTCGCCCATCACGATGTTCAAATAATTCCGTCAGGGCATATTGCAAGAGTGGTAAGGCTCCCGGTTCATAATGCACATCACTCACAATGCGAGTGACCAAGCCTTCTTCAAAGATCACACCCGCGCGGGTGGCTGGGGAGCGGATGGCGCGTTCTAATTCCTCGGCACTCAGGGGCAACACGGTCTCGACCCGATTCCGCATGAGTTCACCGAAATTCGGATAATGGAGGGGGCGATCATAGTAATCTGCACGAAGGGTCACCAGCACGCGCACCCGACTGCGCGCATCCGTGACAGCTGTATGAATGAGATTGAGCAGGTGACGACGCTCGGCATCATCTTTTAGCAAGGTGAAGACCTCTTCAAATTGGTCGATAACAAGTAATAGGTCACTGTCCTCATCAGGGAGAATCAGATTGGCGACTCGAACTAAGCCTCGGTTGTCACGCTCCAGCTGTTCGCGCAGGTTGATGTTGTTATCGACCACGACCTGCAAGAGTGCCACTTCCAATTCATCGAGAGGATGTGCGCCGGGAAGCATCTCCACGATGTACCAATGGTTGGAGCTGGGGATATCGCCACGCCACAAGGCAGGAATCACACCCGCTTTGGCAAGGCTCGATTTGCCACTGCCAGAGGGTCCAACCAGAGCGAGAAAGCGTTGGAATTCATCGGATTGTTGCAAGCGGGACAGGACTTTTTGCGTTAGTTTTTCACGTCCAAAATAATCAGGGGCATCGGCGGCTTGGAAGGCGCGTAACCCTTTGTAGGGATTGTCGGGTTCGGGGAGTTGATCCGTATTCCTTGTGATTGATGTCTTAGGTTTTTGAATGACAAAGTTCAGGTCACGCAAGCGTGCAATAGCCTGCACCCGACTCCGGACGTTCAACTTGCGATATATTCTGGTGATGTATGTCTTGACAGTTCCTTCGGTTAGCACGAGGATGTCGGCAATCTGTCGGTTGGTTTTGCCATCGATGATCAGTTGCATGACTTCTTGTTCGCGCGGAGTCAATAACTCGACTGGACTTGTCGGCGTGGATATTAAGTCAAGTTGTGCCGCCTGTCTCAAGGCTTCCATCATTTCAATGACATCCGAAAAACGTCGTTTGGGGTCTTTGGCAGTTGCTTTCTGAATCACAGCATTCACATCATCGCAGATATGCTCATCCAGAGTAGTAATGTTAGGTAGCGGTTCATTCAAATGCTTAAAGATGACTTCAATCTTCTCCAAACTCGGAAATGGATGTTCACCAGTCAGCATCTCAAAGAGGACAACGCCCAAACTGTAAATATCCGTCTGAGGGGTAATTGGCTCACTTCGCGCCTGTTCTGGTGCAAGGTATTCGGGTGAACCGATGAAGCTATCGGGTTCGGTGATGTTCAGCGATGCAGTATGATCTTTAGCAATGCCAAAGTCAGCTAGAAAGCTAGTCCCATCTTCATCTAAAAGGATGTTGCCGGGCTTGATGTCCCGGTGAATGACCTGATTACGATGGGCAACATGCAGTCCCTGTGCCACCTGTGAGAACATGTTGACTGCGTCTTCAATCCTCGATGCACCATGTCTGCGAATATAGTCATGCAGACTCCCGCCCCGCAGATAGCGCATCACTAGATACGCTCCATCTGGATCACGCCAATAATCGTAGAGCGGCACAATAAAATGATGTTCGAGACGGGCGATGAGTTGCGCCTCTGCCTCAATACGCCGAATGAAATCAGGTTGATTAGACAATCCTGGCAAGATCACTTTGACTGCTACCTCACGCCCAACTGTCGATTGTTGAGCGCGATAGACCGCTCCAAATCCTCCAGTCGCTATTCGTTCTTTTAGTGCGTAACCTTTGATTTCTTGTCCTGAGAGGTTATCCACAGTCCCACTCTCCTTCGTCTAGCCTTTCATCCAGTGTACCGAGAAATACCGTTGGAGGATCGGATTGTTGACTTTTTGTTCCCCCCTTTTTTGTGCCTCAGGGGTAGTCGGCGTCAGTTCCGGCGCGTTAACGCTTTGGATACCACAAGCCAGCGCAATTGCCATTATGAGTGCCAGTGCCAGCATTTTCGTCCGCTTCTATGGCGATTCCTAACAACTGAACACCTAACATAAGTAACACCCTAAAAAGGGAGTATCGCGCCAACTTTGTCGCCCATAAAAAAGGACAAGTCGATAAAGGAAAGTTATCAGTGATTATTGACTATGATATATCAAAGCGAATATAATAGTGGTGTGCAAGGCAACCGAAAACTGAACCGTATTGGCAGGTCTTCCCAACAGGGAATAGGTTCGCCCTCTGTAGAATAGGGAGGTTATGCCTCCCTTTTCATTTCCCTCAAAGACGACTGATTACACTCGCTTGTTCTGCCTCTTTCAACAAATCAAGATACTCTTTAATCCCTTCATTCGCATGATTCACCAAACCACAAATGGCATCTGCGAGTCGAATGAAGGGTTCTGTCTCATCTTTCCGCCCTGTAATTTTTCTTGTTTTCACACCCTGTTGTCGCAGACCGACGGCATACTTTTTGTATTGTGATTTTGGCAACCCATCAATCACCACAGTTACACGACTTTCATCCGTCAGATTGGACGAATGATTTTCGCCGTTGCTTCAATCGTCATGTCCACATAGTCTGTCCGCCCTTTATAGGCAACCACATAGATTCGATACTTGAGCTCAGGATTATCCAACACAGCACGCATATAGCTGAGGCGATACCGTCGTTTGGATTTACTCCATTTGATACGCTGTTTTCCCGACTGTGCCTCAATATCTTTTAACCATGTCTCTAGCTCATCCTTAGCATCACCGTCTACCGCCACTACTGAGACAATAAAAAACTGCCCCTTAGAATGAACACCTGACTCATCGACATAGAAATAGATTGCCACAATACCGAACCTTTCATGAGACAGGTCAGTATAGCACCAAGCGACAATCCACTAAAATCCATTCAACACATACTTCTCCTAATCAAGCACACTAAACTACCGATAGAATAGACCAAAGGTATACCAGACCTATACCAAAAACCGCGCCCAAAGTGCAGCCAGACCGCGACCAAAATATGCCGTAAGCTGTCCCAAAAAACGTATCCCGAAAAGCAGGAAGGATGACAACTTTACACCTATAAAAAGGTGATTTTGTAACATCTCCATAGTGTAACAAGATTCAGGCTAAATTGAGAAATTTGTAACATCCTTAGAGCGTTACATGATACAGGTTAAATTGAAGGTTTATGCATCATCCAGTAGCGATGCGCCTTTTTCGCAAGGTCTTAGACACGACCCAGCACCTACCAAGGGTTCTGATTACCGACAAACTGCGGAGTTATCCAGGAGCGAAAGTAGAGCCAAACCGCATATGAGATGATTGCTTTCGGAAATCGATGGTGCTTGTAGGTGGAAGTGTGGTGTGAGTTGTGCATCTTGGCAGTATCGCACATGCCTGCAAAACTTGAAACTCAGTTTAACTTATCAATCCCCAATAATGAAGCAGACAATGCCCGTCTTGATGAACCAATGTGACAATGTAGACTCTATTCATTCTCCAGATGCTCGGGTGGCGCATCACGTGAAAGTGATTAAGTTTTGCCGAAGTTCAAAACACATTATAGGCATGTCTATAGAGGTTTCACTATCCCCTTTTCAGTCAGACAACCGAACTCGTAATTCGTACCCATTCACCTTGTTAGTCCTGCTTATGTCTCCAGATCGGAATTGGTTGACAAAATTACAAGATGCGTTACACTTTATACTATCTATAATTTTGTTTTACTAGATATAACATTAAATACTTTGACTGATTATACAATTGCAGTTCTTGAAGATAGTTTGCATGTTCTTGAAGTGGTTCATCAAGGACATGGCTTAACACTGGCACAAATCACCGAATCATCCGGATTTGTCAAAAATAAAGTCTTCCGTATCCTGTTCACCCTAGAGAAACATCACTATATCGAACGCGACAATCTAGGCTTGTACAACATTGGTGCTCGCCTGTTGACTTTTCACAATGGTAGGAATCACCATCAAGCCTTACTCGATGCGAGTCAGGATGTGATGGATTGGTTGGTACAAGAAACCAGTGAAAGCATTTTTCTTGGTGTCGTCGATGGGACGGATGCGCTTTGCATCGCTGCACGGGAATCCCCCCAATCGATACGTTTATTTGCAGAAGTTGGACGGCGAGTCGAGTTGTATTTGGGTGGTGTGCCGAAGACCTTGCTTGCTCATCTTCCCTATGCCAAGCAACAGAGCTTCATCACGCGCATTACCAACGAGATTGACCCTGATGTTGACCTTAACCAGCTGAATCAGACACTTCGTCGCATTGTCGAGCAAGGATACACCGTCGTTGTTGATGAATTAGACGAAGGCGCGCATTCCATTGCCTCCCCTATACGTGACCATACGGGTAAAGTCATTGGTGGGATGTCGATTGCTGGTCCGTCGATGCGATTTACGGATGAGAAAGTCGATCATTTTATTCATCTCATCACTGAGGCAACTGAGAGTATTTCAGCTCAATTGGGTTATCGCGCACAGAAGCCGTTAGCAGAGCCGACTTTATGATTTGTTATTCAATACTTTTTACGAAGGAGTTCATTTATGGTTGATGTATATGCCCCCAAAGAAGCCTCTGCAGAAGAAGCCTTACTGAATTCGCTCGATTCCGACGTGCCGTGGTCACTGATTGAACGCTTCACCACCCTCGTGCGTGAGTCGGGCAGTGAAGATGAACGGGTCGCCGCTGACTACATTGTGGAACAACTCAAGAAGCACAACGTGAAGCATCAGGTCTATGAGCCAGATTTATTCCTGAGTGTGCCAGTGAAGTCCTCCTTGACGGTTAATGGCAAAACCTACCGTGCGAAGAGTCCAGCCTTTTCGATTTCGACTGGACATGACGGCATCACCGGGGAAGCAGTGTATCTT
Organism: Anaerolineae bacterium; assembly: GCA_028284565.1. The sequence continues at coordinate 11,257 of JANQRM010000564.1, forward strand.
CCCAGTGCGAATACCGCGGCTTTAGATTTGTTGGATGTTCAACCAACCGTGGATATGGATGTCAGAGGCAAAATCGTCATTATGGATGGGTATGGGGGTCCGCCACCTGTCCGCATGTTGGAGCAAAAAGGTGCGCTGGCACAAATCTATATCAATCCAGGCGTGGATATTCACTGGGGCATCTGCACGACTATTTGGGGTGCGCCTGACCTCGACAATTATGAACGCCAACCTCAATCTGCCGTGATTTCGATCAATCGACCTGATGGTGAAGAACTCATCAAACTGCTCGAAGCGGGTCCGCTAGAAGTCACACTCCATACGGAGATGAATGAAGGTTGGATACCATGTCCAGTCATTGTGGCAGAAATCGAAGGCAAGGTTGAGCCAGAACGTTTCGTCATGGTGCATGGACATTACGATTCATGGGATATAGGAATTGGGGATAACGCGGTGGGTGATGCGACGATGCTTGAGTTGGCACGAATTTTCACCGAGCATCAAGACAAACTCGCAAGGAGTATCCGCATTGCGTGGTGGCCCGGTCACTCGACGGGGCGATATGGTGGTTCAACATGGTTTGTTGATTATTTTGGACTCGACCTCGCACGGAACTGCATCGCCCAGATTGATATCGACTCCCCTGGATGTCGTTGGGCAACGGAGTATTATGACATCTCATGGATGATTGAAACGGAAGACTTTTGTGTCCAGACGATTAAGGATGTCACGGGTTTAGATGCGAAAGGGGAACGTCCGCACCAAGCAGGGGATTACTCCTTTAACAACATCGGGATTTCGAGCTTCTTCATGCTTCTGTCTACGATGCCAGAGGATTTGAAGGAAGAAAAAGGCTACTATCCGGTTGGCGGTTGTGGCGCGAATATCGCATGGCATACCGAAAATGATCAACTAGAAATTGCGGATAAAGATAACTTGATGCGTGACTTGCGAGTCTATACGGCGACCATCCAACGTGCGGCCAATAATCCGGTGCATCCATTTGATTTCCGCAATCTGGCTGATGAATTCAGTGACACACTCAACACATATCAATCTGCCGCTGGAGACAATGCTGATTTCTCTCCTGCGTTTGAGGCACTTGATGGTTTGAAAAATGCCCTGAATCAATTCTATGCTCATCGAGACTCACTCGCAGAACGGGACATCACGGACTCATCAGTCCGCGCTTTCAATAATGCTATTCTCAAATTGGCGCGGGTTCTCGTTCCCATCAACTACACGCGCAATGGGCGCTTCCGCACCGAACCCGCTTTGAAGATTCCGCCACTGCCAGATATTGAGCCTGCAATGCGCGTTTCCAAAGCGGAAGGTCATATGAAGAGCGTAATTCGGACACATTTACTACG
>JANQRM010000613.1 GCA_028284565.1 Anaerolineae bacterium
CCCGATTGAACAAGCCCGCCGACCCCACATCTTTCGAGCTATCAATGTCGCTGGCATCTAAGGCACTGGTTGAGCCGGGTTGCCACATCGCCACGACTGCGGTATCCCCCAGCGCGTCGTTAATGACTATTTCTTCGCTGAGTGATTCAAATGTATATGCCATCTGCATCTCATTGATGTTCACACCCAGTACACGCTCAACGGGGAAGAGACGATTATCAGGCACACCTGCGAAGAGGAAGGGTTGCGGATTGCTATCGTAGCCAACATAGCCATTCCGACCATAATCTCGCCCTTGATTGGATAGCACCTCACCTTCAGGGAATTGTTCCTTATATTGCCCATAACCGACGACCTGTGAAGGAACAATATCGAGGAAGCGTTCAGTATATGACCCCAATAAGCCTTCGCCCGTGAATTGTTGCCACCATGATTGGGTGATGTCATCCCACATAATCAAATCGCTGTTGCGTAACAAACCAGAGACACCAAAACGATGCACTTCTCCGTCAATACGTCGGTCAAAGACAATGGCACTATTACACAAGGGGCAGAAAGTCACGGCAATCGGGATACCTGCCAATTCATCATTCACGATTTCGTGACGGGTCAAAATCGCCAGAGGATACGCGCGGGCTTGTCCATCAATTTCGACGGAAATCACTGGCGATTGAGGTTGTAGCCATTCATCCGCGACACTAATGGGGTCGAAGGTTGGGTTATCAATCGGTGGGATACCATCACGCGGGACACCGCCGGAGATAATTTCGTTCAACACCCCATCTTGAAATTGACAAAAATCAGTCAAATCCCAGACCGATTGGATATTGGCGAGTAAGTCCGGGTTATCAAAGGGTGGTGGTGGATTCACACAGGAGAGTTGTGCATGCACCACCGTCGGCACAAGTGACAGCACCAACCCTATAACGGTCAGGATGAGTGAGAAGAGTTTCAGTCGTTGTTTCATGTTGTTTGCCTTTTTGGGTAAATAACTACGATTCGTATAATTCGGTATCGGGATGGAATGCCGCCCATGCAAACCAGAAATGCGGGAAAGCATGAACGATTTCGAGTTGTGTGCCTTCGAGTTCGCCTTCTGTAGCAACGCCAAAGATATTCCATGTGCTGTCCGTTTCGAGGTCGCGGAATTCGCCATCTTCGTATTGGAAAGTCAGGGTTTGTCCATCAACTTCTCGGTGGAACATGCCCGCCATACCGACATCTTTGGAGGTGTCGATATTGCTTCCATCTAAGGCACTCGTTGCACCTGCTTCCCAAAAGACAACTACATCTGCTGCATTCAACATATCATTGATGACATTGCGCTGACTCAATGTGTGAAAGTCATATGCAATGGGCGTATTATCCAGTACAGTGGCAAAGACGCGCGCCGTCGGGAACAGGCGACTATCGGGTGTACCAGCGAACAAGAAGGGGTCGGGGTTGCTGTCATAGCCAACATAGGGGTTGCGCGACGAACCCGTATTCGTGGCAAGCACTTGTCCATCAGGATATTGCTCAACAAATGCCCCGAAGCCGACAACCTGTGAGGGGACAAAATCGAGCCATCTTCCAGTGTATTCGCCGACAATGCCCTCTCCTGTGAGTTGTTGCCACCAGCTTTCGGTGCGGTCATCCCACATCACCAAATCACTGTTGCGTAAATTGCCAGAGACTCCAAAGCGCAAGACTTCACCATCCACCCGACGGTCATAGACAATCGCACTGTTGCAGAGGGGACAGAAGGTCACAGCTACGGGTATCCCCCCCACCACATCGTTGACGATTTCGTGACGTGTCAAGATTCCAAGTGGATAAGCTCGCGCGTCTCCATTGACCTCAAGTGCAATCACAGGTGATTGGGATTGTAACCATCGGGAGTCTTCGATGCTGGCAAAGGTGGGGTTATCAATTGGTGGGATGCCATCACGAGGCACACCGCCAGAGAAAATCTCATCGAGCGAGACATTGCTCTTTTCAAAATCAGTCCCCCAGCCTGCTGTAATGGGACCTGCCGAGAGAAACAGAAACTGCGCCAGATAGAGAAAAGCACCGAGCGCAAGCGCGACAAAGATAATGTCGGTGAAATTCGAGCGCAACCAAGTTATCAGACGCACAGATTGTATCCTTGTGTTTCTATATTTACTAGAATAATGGGTGCAGTCCATAGACCACACCCAATCGAATGTGGATTAAAGACCGTAGACTTCCGTTTCGGGTTGGAATGCTGCCCATGCGAACCAGAAATGGGGTGCGGCGATGAGTTGTGTCAATTCGCTACCTTCCAGTTCACCCGCTACAGCTTCTCCAAAGAGATTCCATGTACTGCCCGTTTCATTGTCAACCATCGTGCCATCTTGTCCGGGGGCGAAGGTCAAGAGTTGCCCATCAACTTCCCGACTGAATAAGGCAACAGTTCCAATATCACGCGCGGAATTAATGACGCTTGCGTCCAGCGCGCTGTTCACACCCGGTTGCCAGAGTGCCACCACTGGCGTTCCGCCAACTTCATCATTGATGACAACTTCCTGGCTGAGTGCCTCAAAAGGATAAGCAATGGGTGCGCCATTCACTTCACCTGCGAGAACATGACTCAAGGCAGGCAGACGGTCATCAATCTCTTGGGCGAAGAAACGGTCATAGGGACCGGAACGACTGTCATAGAAGGCATAGGGGTTTTCACCATAGCGACGGTTGGCACCCGTATCACGCGACATCACCAAGCCATCAGGATAACGTTCTGCAAATTGTCCGAAGCCTATTACTTGTGAGGGGACAAAATCAAGCAAGGTCCCAGCGAAATCGCCGACAATACCTTCCCCAATAAATTGTTGCCACCAGCTTTCCGTTTCGCGGTCAAACATAATCATGTCACTATTCCGCAACTTGCCCGATACACCAAAGGTCAGTGTGTCGCCATCCACGCGGCGGTCAAAGACAATCGAGCTATTACACAATGGGCAGAAGGTAACAGCAACGGGTACGCCTCCAATTTCGTCGTTGGCAATCTCGTGCCACATCAATAGCGCATGAGGATACGCCCGTGCTTC
>JANQRM010000614.1 GCA_028284565.1 Anaerolineae bacterium
CAACTTGGTGGGATTATCATCTCGTTTATCATCCTCTTTAATTCAATGGATGAGTTCTTCCGCAATCTATTAAGTCGTATCAATACGGCACTATCACCCAAGCGCAAAGCCAAACCACTTGAAGCCCCGTCGGGAGGAGATTAGCCATGCTAGAGATGCTAACCACCTACCAACGCCAGCTTCGTCTCGTTGCCATCGGCATCGGCCTTTTGTTGATTGTAGGGCTGATTGTTGTTGTGCCGGTTTCCACCCTTAAAAGTGGTATTCGGCTCTCAACGCCTTTTGTCTTGGGTTCACTTGCGGCACTCATTGCAAGTCGCGCTGGGGTATTGAATCTGGCGATTGAGGGCAAGATGCTCTTGGGTGCATTCATTGCGGTGGCGGTTCTCTATCGTCCCGGTGAAGAACCTCTTAATCCTGCATTGGGTGTACTTGCCGCGACGATTGCAGGCGGTGTCTTGGGCTTGATTTTTGCTATCCTCTATCTGCGGATTCGCATCAATCTGATTATCCTCGCACTTGCGCTTAATTTGTTTGTGGCGAATGTGACTGTCTTTGTCATGCGGGTGAGTTATGGTTCCTTTGGGACACTCGCTGACCCCAGTGTTGAGGGTTTGCCCACGATTGAGCTACCGTTGATTCATAACACGCCGTTGGGTGAATTGTTCAGTGGTTACAATGCCATCGTCTATATTGGCTGGTTCTTGGTATTTGCAATCTGGTTGCTTCTGCAAAAGACAAAATTCGGGCGACATATCCGCGCAGTCGGAGAGAACAAAGATGCCGCCGAGACAGCGGGTATCAATGTAACGCGGGTGCAAATCTTCGCACTAACCTTAAGTGGCTTGATGGCAGGCTTAGCCGGGGCTTTCTTCTCTTTGGGGATACTCAGCCAATTCTTGGAGAATATGACGGCAGGGCGTGGGTGGATTGCCTTGACCGTTGCGCTCTTCGCCTTAGAAAAGCCTTTACCCGCCTTGATTACTTCCTTGTTCTTCGGCATATCGGAAGCATTGGCATTGTCTCTACAAAATGTGCCAGAGATTCAATTACCACCTGATATTTTGCTTCTCACGCCACAAATTGCGGCGATAGGGGCATTAGTCTTGGTTGCCTTGCGTCTGCGTGGAAGTGAATTGCTCAAGCGTCGGCAATTTGTGGCACAATTCGGCAAAGAACTCAATAATCTGAAATCGGCTGTCATCGGCAAACAAGAATAGATACCATAGTTGTATTGCCTGCAATAAAAGTGTCGCATGCCAACATTTAACAAACCAAAATTTAACTATCGGAGGCGTTGATGGCAGTTCCAGAACATTCCCAAGACCCATGGACGCGCGTCCGCACCCTGCATGATTTGCCTGCTGATGAAGTCATCTCTGCGTTGCAAAAGGAGATACGGCGGGGCAACACAGAGAATGCCTGCTTCGTCGCTTATGAGATGATGCTAACGAGTGCTGAATTGGAAGCCTTTATGTGGCAACGTCTGCAAGTGATTTCCGTTGAAGATATTGGGTTTGGGGATGTGAGTGCTCCGATATTGGTGAATACGCTCTTTACCATGCACCAACGCTTTTCCCGCGAACATGGAGACCGCTTCTTATTTGGATTACATGCTGTGCGCTTCTTATGTCAATGCCAGAAGGAACGCGGGTCAGATGAACTCAAAAATTGGCTCCATGCCATGATGATCCAAAAAGGACGCCTGCCACAGATTCCCGATTATGCGCTGGATATGCACACGAAACGCGGGCAAGGGATGGGGCGGGACATCCACCACTTCTTGAATGAAGCATCCAAAGTTGCCCCCGAAGTCCATGACCGCGACACGACCTATCGAGAACGCTGGCTTGAGATAGTAAAAAACAATCAGGATTAGAGCAATTTGTCTAATTCAATAGCCGTCAATGCAAATATCACGGAGGCATCCACCAAGCCCTGTATCTCAACATATTCATTGACGGCATGGGCGTTTGCGCCTGCGGGACCAAAGCCACAAACCGTTGGGATGCCACGCTCAATCAGCAGATAGCCTTCATTTGCGGGACCTGCGACGGCACGTTTGGGCTTGACTCTGGTCACTTGTTCTGTTGCGGATTCAAGGACAGTGAAAATGGGCGCAATCTCATCAGAAATGGCAGCGGGTACATAATTGAGAACATCTATCTCGAAGTTCAATTTCGGATAGTCAGTAATTATGTCAACTATAAACCGTTCAAGGTAAGTATCCATCGTCAACAAATCAGATTCGGGAGTCAACCGAATATCCACTAATGACTCGCAAGTATCTGGCACGATGTTGATAGCGACACCACCATTAATTACTGTGCCGGGTGTCACCATCGTGCGAAAGCCTTCAAAATATTTATGTGAGGAGTAGGGGAGGTCCAGTTGTTCAAGCGCAAGCAGAAGGCGCGCCATCCCAGTAACAGCATTAGCTCCAGTGATGCCATCTTGCCAATCACTGAAGCCAGTATGCATGGCTTCACCGTGACAAGTGAGACGATAGCGCAGGAGACCGCGATGTCCCAAGATGATGTCATCACCTGAATAGGCATAGATTGCACCTAGTCCATGCAGGAGACCGTGTTCATGCAGATACTTGATGCCCAGTGTTCCGGTTGCGCCAGATTCTTCATCAGGAACACAAATGAGTTGAGCGCGTCCATTGGTAAGAGCATTTTGCTCTTTTAGAACAGCGAGTGCATACAAAGCAGAGGTCATCCCACCTTTGGTATCGACTGCGCCACGCCCATAGAGCTTGCCATCAGCCTCTGTGCCAGAGAAAGGGAGATATAGCCATTGTGACTCATCACCTGCCGGAACCGTATCAAGATGCCCGATAAGAAGTAAGCCCGTTTCTCCGCTAGGATGTGTGCTGATGATGACATTCGGACGTTGGGGATTGTCACCAATGATTTGCACATACAAGCTGAGTTTTTGTGCTTCGTCTGCGATGAGGTTCGCCAAGTGGATTTCATCATTCACACCATTAACCGACGGTGTTTGGAGCATCTGTTGACAGGTCTGTACCATCTTTGATTGATAGCTTGCCAGTGTCTTTTGAATCGTCTGCATAAGCTAAGTCCATTATTGATGGGTATAATCTCTGACCATAGCATATTCAGTGAGGAATTGCCGTTCATGCCTATCCCATTTAATCCACAAGATAAAGACTTTATTCAAAATCCCTACCCAACGTATGAACGCCTGCAAGCGGAGTCGCCGATATTTTGGCATGAGGATATGGGGATGTGGGTAGTGGCTTCATATGTGGATGTGATGGGCATCTTACGAGACAAACGCTTCGGACGCTCAATTGACCATGTGATTAGTCCAGAAGCGCGTGGAGCGACTCCACCGTCAACGGAATATGCACCTTTTTACAAGCTCAGTGACAATTCGATGTTTGATAAAGAACCACCAGAGCATACGCGTCTTAAATCTTTGGTTCATAAAGCCTTTACACCTCGACGAGTCGAAAATCTCCGAGCGAGCATCCAACAGATTACGAATGACTTGCTTGATAGGGTAGACGGAGAGATGGATTTGTTGGATGATTTTGCTGTCCCCTTGCCTGTTACAGTGATCGGCGAATTACTAGGTGTGCCAGAAGCAGACCGTCGCTACTTGCGCCCGTGGTCGGCGGATATTGTGGCGATGTACGAATTAAATCATACGCCAGAGCAAGCTCAACGTGCAGTGCAGGCTTCGATTGAATTTTCAGATTACCTCCGTAATCTAGCAAAAGAACGACGCAAACATCCCCAAGATGATTTGATCACGGCGTTGGCACAAGCGGAAGAAGACGGCGACAAACTGACAGAAGATGAGCTGATTTCGACCTGCGTGTTGTTGCTCAACGCCGGGCATGAGGCAACGGTGAATGTCATTGGGAATGGGATGCGCGCCTTGTTTCAATATCCTGACCAGCTGGACCTTCTGCGACACAATCCTATGCTGATTCAAACAGCAATTGAGGAATTGATGCGCTTTGATACACCCCTGCAACTTTTTCGGCGTTGGATATTGGAGGACATGGATTACAAAGGGCATGCGTTCCAGCAGGGTAAAGAGGTGGCGTTGCTCTTTGCTTCAGCTAATCGTGACTCCGCACAATTTGAACATCCGCAACAACTTGATCTCACGCGACAAGATAATCCGCATGTGACGTTTGGGGCAGGGATTCATTATTGTCTGGGCGCACCTTTGGCACGATTGGAATTACAGATTGCTTTTCAGACTTTGCTGACCCGCTTCCCTAAATTAGAACCCATTGAAGAACCTGTCTTTCGGGATGCCTTTGTGATACGCGGGTTGCAGGATTTTCGTCTGCTTATTCACTAGACATAGCGTGTGCCATGGTGGTCATCAGGCTGATGTTGTGAGTGGTAGCATACATACGGGAGTATTGCACAACTATGGAGACATCACTTCGTACACGCACCCCGTAGGGCGTATCAAAGGGAATGGTATAACCTCCAACTTGGGCGGGGTCATCCATACGAACATGCAAACATCGCTTGGCTGGTATCGTAATAGCAATATTTTCGATGGGGTCGCGGTCTGCGAAGTAGAAGTCGAGTTGCAAATGAGCATCGTCGTCGGTGGCATTTAGGACACAGATGGCTTCGTGATTTTTATAGATGGGATCGTCATCAGCTGGGGTGGCGAGATAAGCATCAGGGATAAACCAGACTTTTGCACCATCGGGAGACATAATTGAAACTCCTTACTTAACAAGGCGGTTACGACGATAGATTTCGTCAGGGCGTTGGTAGATATGCATCACATCCTCACGAGACATGAAAACAGGTCGTCCGACGCTGAATGCCCCCGCCAAAATCGAACCTGCTTTCACACACATGGATGTGACATTTAGGACTTCATTGGGTGTGTTGCCGAGCGCGATGAGTCCGTGATTTGCCAATAAGATGACTTTGGGAGCTTCGTGATAGACTTCCATGTACTCGCGTACCTGTTCACGCATCAATATCGCTAAAGGCAGTCCGGGGTCAGCATATGGAACGAAGACCGACTCAGGTCCACACAATACCACTTCATCAGGGAAGATGCGGTGTTTGGCGAAAGTCGTGGCGTGTTCGCTACAGAGGAGTTGGTTGATGGCGATGGGGTGGGTGTGTCCGATGAATTGGACATCACATTCTGCGAGGAGCATGGCATGAAAGCTGACTTCGATGGATGGCATAAATGTTGATTCTGCATCGACCATTGCCGACTTCATGGTGTGCTTTTGCTCAGTTTGGGTGGTTGGTGGATTATCCAGCAAGCCCAAAATCGGATCAAAGTGTACGGCGACGAATCCCGATTCATCAATGTTGACCATCTGTTGCCCACTGGCTTTGACATAGAAGGAACCGTTGTCGATCCGGCAGGAGGTGTTACCTTCACCGAGAATGACATAATCTCGATGGGGTTCGCCGAGCGCGCGGGTCATGTGAACGAGGTTGTTGAGTAGGTCAGGCATGGGATAAGTACTGAAGTAAGGGCGGACAGTTGTCCACCCCTACACTATTTATTAGCGACGGTCTGAATGACTTTAGAAATCGAAGTCGTTGATGTTGTCAGCATTGAAGATGAAGGGTGCGCCGAGCAACACTTCACTACCGTTTACGACTTGTAGTTCACCCAAGCGTCCTGCCATTACACTGGTGTCGCCAGGACCAAATTCGCCATCAACGACAGCGCGCATGACATAAACGGCTGCGTAACCCAAATCAATCGGATTCCAGAGAACTACCGATTGGACACAGCCATCATTGACGTAGGGCTTCATGGCATTGGGTGTTGCCAAACCAACAACTGCAACCTCACCACAAAGACCCGCTTGAGTCACGGCATCAGCGGAGGAGGGGGTCGCCACACTGGTCATGCCGAAGAGACCATCCAAGTCTTCACCATATTTATTGATGAGCGTGGTGGCTTGGTTGAAGGAGAGCACCGCATCTTCTTGGGCTTCCACAGTTTCCAACCACTCGAGGTCGGGATAGCAATCATGAGCATATGCCCACATTTCCGCAATCCAACGTGCTTGGTTGGGGGTGGTGAAGGTACTGGTTACGATACCGAAGGCGGCACTGTCACCCTTTTCAGCGACGAGGCTGTCAATCATAGCTTTAGCAATGCCGTTGAATTCGGCTTGGTTGACGAACCATTCACGGGCATCGGGTTCGGAGTTGGCATCATAACCGACGACGTGAATACCTTCTTCCAAGGCACGACGCAAAACCGGAGCGATGGCAACTGGATCGTTGGCGGCGAAGAGGATACCATTTACGCCTTGCGTGATGTAGTTTTCGATGAAGGCGATTTGGTCATCAATGTTGGCTTCGGTGGGTGCGTCAGTGGTAACGCTCACATTGCCAAGTTCTTCGGCGGCTTGTTGCATACCCTCAGTTGTAGCGGCGAAGTAGCCAATCCCAACGAGTTTCGGCACGTCCACGAGGACGATTTCGCCACCCATTAGATCGGGTGCGCCAGTGGGTTGTCCACCGTCATATTCCATACCCATATCGTCCATGTCATCCATGGGCTCTTCGGTGGCATCCGGTTCTTCCATATCATCCATCATCGGGCATTCGAGTGGATTGACATCGAGTTCATCTGCGCCATCCCAACGGACATGACCATCAGCGACGACAGGGAGGGTAAACATCCCAACCAATAGGGCTAATAAGGTGAGTAACATCAGTTTTCTTGACATGAATAAACCTCCATAGGCTTAAATCGAACAATGTTTAGGGTGTGTTGTGTAACTTTCTCCAGTTCAGCCTCCTTTGATTAAGTGGACAAGAGAACGTATCGTGCCTAAGATGCACGGAAACGACGACGTAATTCTTGGATAAATGGCAATTGATTCCGATTTTGAATCAGATTGTTGATAAGAATCGCTAGAATCAATACTGTACCAATAACGACGATGCTGGCATCACCTGTGACACCAGTGAGTGATAAACCGTTGGTCAATAGGCGAATCAGCAAGACACCAATCACTGTGCCGGGGATACTGCCCGAACCCCCGAAGATATTCGTTCCTCCTAAGACGACGGCGGCGATGACATCCAATTCAATGCCATTGCCCATGTCGGAGCGTGTGGTGGTAAAGCGAGAGACAAATATCCAACCTGTGATGCCTGCCATCAAACCAGAGTAGGTGTAAATCATCAACTTGTAGCGGTCTACGGGAATGCCAGAGAAGCGCGCACCTGTCTCATTGTTCCCGATGGCATATAAGGCGCGTCCAAATTTGGTACGCCATAAGATGAGCAAGCTAAAAATGACCACTGCACTTAAGAGCCAGACTTGTGTGGGAACACCGAGAAATTCGCCTTGCCCAAGTTGGAAAAACCATTCAGGATACCCAGTGACGGACTTGGCTTCACTCACGGCTTCGGCTAAGCCGCGATAGAGGGCGAGGGTAGCGAGAGTCATAATGAGCGGGGGAACACCGACACGCACGATAAACAGTCCGTTGATGAACCCGCAGATAATCCCTGTGCCAATGGCAACAAGGGGTGTGTACTCAAGGGGAATGCCCCAAACATCCCATGAGTAACCTAACATAATTGCTGACAAGCCTAAGATAGAGCCAACCGAGAGGTCAATCCCGCCTGTGATGATGATGAAAGTCATCGGCATCGCTAAGAGACCCACTTCAGCTAAGAGGCGCAATTGATTCAGCAGATTATCGGCGGTCAAGAAGGCTTCGCTACGGCTGGTGAGGAAAATCATCGCGCCGATGGTAATTAGGAATAAGACACCTTCCTGACTCAGTAAAGCATCACGCAGGCGGTGGGATGCGGAGGGTCCAACTTCAGATTTAGTTGTCATGTTCCTGCACCTTTCCGCTGGATGTCAAATGCCTTGGCAACCACGGGATTCTTTCCAAATAAAGTCGCAAACTACTGGATGTGAGTGCGGATTGTCCCTGTCGTTGGAAAATATCCGCTAGTACAGTCAACAGAATCAACACACCTTGAACTGCCTTAAGTAAGAAGGGCGAGAGCCCGATGAAGACCAACGCTGAGCGAATGGCATTCAGTAAAATTGCCGCCAACGTCGAACCAATGACTGTACCTGTGCCGCCAAGAATGCTGACACCACCAACAACCGATGCCGTAATGACCAACAACTCCAAACCGAGCGGGGGAGTCGCTTGAATGATGTTAAGTTGAGTGGCGTAGAGCAGGCTGGCTATGCCGACAAAGAAGCCGTTGAGAATGAAGACTTGCATGATGACGCGACGTTCTGATAAGCCAGAGAGACGCGCTGCCTCTGCATTGCCCCCAACTGCATAAAAGGAACGACCTATTCCGCTATAGCGCATCCATATCGCCGCGAGAATTGTGAGGATAATCATGAGGATAATCGGCATCGGGATTCCCAGCGGACGCATCTGTGCCAACAGATAGGGTTCGGGCAAATCGGTGACACGTTCCCCATTCGTGAGAATAATGAGAATGCCTTTGACAATACTTAACATGCCAAGCGTGACCACAATGGACGGGATACGGAAATAGGCGACGAGGAAACCAATGCCCCCTTCGATGAGCATGGCAACTAGCACGGGAATAATCCAAGCGAGAGCGATTTGCCCGGTATCAACCGCGATGCGTCCACTTAGAATGGCGAGGGCGGCGATGAGCGACCCCACCGAAATATCAATGTTGCCTGTGATAATCACCATCGACATGCCAATGGCGGCGACAGCGATATAAGCGTGTCCCTGCAAAACATCGGAGATATTGCGTTCGGCAAGGAAGCGCGGGTTCGATAAGCCGACGATAAAGGCAATCCCAAGCAAGCCAAAAAGGATAATACCTTCTTGATTACCGAAGACTTTGCCGATGCGATATTTGGGCAAGGCACGTGCGCGGGGTAGGAGGACCTGTAATGTGAGCAGGATGGAGAGAATCAGCATTACCCAGAAGCCAATGCCCATCGACTCCATATAGGTTACGACTTCGGGGATGTCTCCAGCCGCAACTTCTTCCAATGATTCTTGGATATATTCAGAGTAATCTTTAGCGAAAATGAAAAAGTAGAGCAGACTCATCAAGCCAGCCAATGCCGTGCCGAAACTGACAACCCGCTCATAATGCGGTGCGATAATCCCCCAGATGCCCAGCAAAATCACGAACATGCCGGAGAGGGGGATCATCACCAAGCCACCTGTGACAATGCCGAATTCATTGTTGGAGCGACTTTCTAGTACAGTCGTTGCTGTAGTCGCGCCAAGTTCAGGCTGGTTAATTAATGGCAGGGCAATATACGCCAATACCAACAGAATCCCCAAAACAAGTAGGATGAATACCAGAGGGCTTCTTCGTGTGGCAGTGACTTTGGCTTTTTCGCTCATCCAGCCACACTTTCTGTCAGCGGGTCGCTCATCATGGCAGTGGCGATGCGTTCTTGGTCGGCATCATTCCGGGAATATTCGGCGACTATCTTGCCCTGACGCATGACGAGCACACGGTCGCTCATGCCTAGTACTTCGGGTAATTCGCTGGAAATCATTAAAATTGCCAAGCCTTGTTCTGCTGCCAGCTGGCTCATCAGCCGATGAATCTCTGCCTTTGCGCCGACATCAATCCCGCGTGTTGGTTCATCCATAATC
>JANQRM010000625.1 GCA_028284565.1 Anaerolineae bacterium
GCGCGGTTGGTCGCCCAAAGGTTGGCAATTCACGCTTGAGATGTTGCACGACATCCCGTTGACGCATATATTCAGCATAACAATCTGAGCATTCATCAATATAGCGCGCCACCAGCCGACGTTCTTCTTGGGCTAATTCGCCACTTAAGAACCCCGGCATCATCGCTTTGCAATAGCGGTATTTCAGATTTACTCCACCCACGGCATCCCCACTAAACAACTAGAACTGACTGACAAGCATGTGGTTTACCTTTAAAAACTCAAAATCTCTTCTAACAGCCCTTTGCCAACTGGTTGTAAGACAGAGCGCAAACGATCATGTCCTAGACGCACCCGACTTTCTGCCGTTTTCTGTGGACAGTCCATCACCTCCGCAATCTCGCGGTAGGTCAAGCCATGTCCATAACGCAGGACTATTGCCTCACGTAAGCGGGGAGATAAAACCTTGAGGGCTTCCATCACGGCATCTTTGGCGACACTCCGCATCATCTCGGCTTCAGGGGCTTCTGATGAGGGAGATGTGATACTGAGATGCACCATCTGCGCAATATCTACCGTCGGGAAACGCTTCCGACGATAGGTATTGCGACAGCGACTCACTGCAATGGTATACAACCATGTCTTGAAGGAGGCTTTGTTTTTGTCATAACGATGCAGATTTTTAAAGGCATAAACAAAGGATTCTTGACAAATATCTTCTGCATCTTGTTCATTTAATAACAAGCTATAACAGAGACGATACACCCCCATTGCGAAGTGATGATACAAATCGGCATAAGCCGTTTGGTCACCTTGTAGCGAGTGGCTTATCCACATATTGACTTCATCTTGCGGTGTTCGATTTCCATGTTGCGTCATCGTTTATCCTATAGGTTGTGCCTGCACACGCGCCTTTATACACCTGCTTTACTGATATTCCTCACAAATTAGGGAGATTGACTCGCCACCCCATCGTAGACATCTTGGCGTAACCAGAGTACAGCACTATGTTTCTGTATTTTTTCGGGTGCGATTCGCCCCTGCAACCACCAGCCGAGTGTCTCCCAAATGCTACTTCCACTGAGTGACCACGATTGATGGATGGCAAACTCTTGTCCCACATAACTCCCACCTAAATCCGGTTCAACACCATGTGATGATGGTACGAGTACCACTGGGTCAAATCGGGCTTCTATGATAGTAGAAACATAGTTCACATTCTGGAAGTCGCGCAATAACCATGCGACCATATTGTCTCGCTGGAGACCATTGTTATCGAGGACAACTGTAACTTCAACCAACGGGAACCCTCTGGTTTGTCTATCAGCAACATCAAACAGGGAATCCCGCAGGAGATAGATATCGAGGTCAGTTGTGGTCGTGTGCCATAAATCTGTTGGGCGATTCAGTGTCGCTGTGTTCCATCCGCCTGCGACATTGGAAATCAGCAAGAAGAAAAACATCCCCAAACCAACGCCTTGTGCCGTGTTGTAGTTGCCCCAATAACTCGCCGCAAGGAAGAAACCCACAATTAGGAAAATTAGTGTAATTGCTGACCATATCATGCTGTAGCGGGTTTGAATGTAGGTCGGTTGCGCCAGATTTGAGAGGGCTTCCGTAATGCCAACATTGGGCAAGAGCAACAACCCGCGACCTACCTCTTGAAGATGAACGGTAAGCATCGTCAATAGTGCAAAGACAATTACGCCCAACATCCACTTGCCCCACCAGAAGCGTGTGGTGAATAAGCCTTCATCATCGTCTGATGTTTCACTTGACCACAAAATGAGCATCGGACGTGTTTTGATGAGTTCCGCAATGGTGAAGGTCGCCAATATTGACAAAGGCACACTCATGAACAAGGCATGTCCCGCACCCGCATTGGCAAAAAATAGCAAGACAATTCCCGCCAGAACAATCCATGCAAAGAGAAAACGCTCAATGAAGGTCAGCAAGCCACGCCGACGCATCATCCACACGCCAACCCCTGCGAAGATAATTAGTAAGGTTTCATATTGTGCGAGAATGATTAAAGGCAAGCCAATGATTGAATTCTGCGGTTCAGCTTGGAAAATGCCACGCAAAGTACCCGCCAGCGTCTCGCCAATAATAGACAAACCCGACGGATAAATCAAAAAGCCTGTGCCAACTGTCAGCACGACCAATGCCATCACGCCGAAACCTGCCTGCCAAGGGAATGCACGAAAATGCTCTCGTGCTGAGACAATGACCTCTCCGCCTGGCTCCCCCATGCGTTCTGGTGCGCTGAGAACCGTACGTGAAACTGCGAATAAACCGGCAAGGAGCAAGATTATCGCTAAGACCAAGCCCATCGGTTCGGTGAGGAAAATTAATGCACCCAATAAGCCCATCAACCACATGGCAAACTTACTCTCACCCGTATCCCAATATCGCCATAATGCCCATAATCCCAAAATGGCGAAGAGCATCGTCCAGATTACAGGGTCACTAGAACGTGAAGTGACCAACATGGATGGAGAAATTGTCCAGAGTAGACTTAACAGAAAACTACGTCCGATGCCCCAGTATCGACGGAACAGGAATGGTGTCAACATAAGCAAGGTGCTAGCAATCACAGTCAACAAACGCGCGCTGAATTCATTCGCACCCAATGTCGAGAAGAAGAGTGCTTGTCCCCAGAATGTTGTCACACTAGAACCAATGGTTGTCACTTCTGTTTCAAAAGGTGCAACTACCTGCCATGTACTCAGTGCCTGTCGCGCTTCGGCATCCGTCATCGGCACAATGTCTAAATCAGCAATCCGCAAGACCACCGCACACACCACCAAGGCAATATAGGCGATGAACTCAATCGAAATCGTCAATTGGGGTGTAGCTTGCTGTTCTAATGTCGGTTTATTGACAACCGCTTCCATGTATTTTCCTTCGTGCCGTTTCCATAAAGATTAGTACACTGGCATTATGGCAAAGTCTTAGTCTCTATCAAGGGAAGACAAGATTCAAGGCAGTATCCATCACTTGATAAATACGCGAATTACCCGATTCACAGACGACAGGGAGTAAATCTATGAATTTTTCTTCGCCGATGCTCCCATATTGCTGACGTTCCGTGAACCCAAACAAAATATAGTCAATATCATAACGACGCAAAATCTCGCCGGAGAAGTTCCAATCGCTTTCGGTATAGAGTGCGTCGATGTCTTGCTTTCGTGAACCTGCCACCTCACTATAGGTTGAACCACGCCATTGCGCTTCATGATTTTCCCAGCCGAGTACAATCGGGATCCCTGTAAGTGTCCCGACACGCCCATAATTGGCATTGTAGGCATCACGCACTGCTTCGACTACGACGGCATCATCCCCCTGCACGAGATTGTTCAGACACATCACCACGTTGAAATCATCTGGTGTGACTACCGTCCGTGCGCCATCCAGCGTGAGCAAGGGATGCACCTCAATCACACTATCGGAGGCAATATGGACAATGCCGGTTTGCTGGGATAGTAACTGATGGGGTTCTACTCCAATTGGAGTATCACGCTCTAGATAAATCGGTGTACCCGTTTGAATGAGTTCTCCATCCAGCACTTGCATCACACCACCCGCCCAATCTGCTGGAATAGTATATAGGTAATTGAAACTTAGGGGGACACGACCTGTCTCTGAATACATGCGATGGAGTGTGCCAGTGACCATGTAGAACATGCCAAATATGAGAATAATTCCCAACATCACACTAAAGCCTGTCCGTACCGCGAAATTCGGACGACGTAGACGATTATCTGCCAGAATGGTATAAACCCCATAGGCACTTGCTAGGCTGAATAGCACCCACGCTTGATAATAAAATTTGAAGATGGTGTTGATACGTGTACTAAAGTTGTCTCGCAGATAGATGAATTCGGGAATGAGGCAGAGTACCGCGCCCATCCCGATGAGCAAGAGTGCAAAGCCGGTGGCTGGCGGATAGGTCATGACCTTACCCTCTTCGCCAATGTCCTGCCGAAATTTCCCGCTAAACCAATGTTTGGGAAAGAGACGCGCCACGATTGTCGCAATCGCAATCAGCAAAACAAGCATGGTCAAGCTATAGGTGATGCGTCGCAAGATAAATTGTGGGAAGACAACATCCCAACCGCCGTTGCTCCCGATGAAGGATAGTACGAATTGGTTGAGTTGTGGAGATAGGGAACTCATCACCACGAAAACAAGCAGTAATATCGACAAGCCCACACCCAATAAAAGCGAAATTTGGATACCGGGCATCCAGTTGATGCGTTGTTCACGCCTGCCCCGCCATGCTTCGACCATCAAGAAGACTGCCAATATCAGCACAAAGGGACCGAACATGATGAAGAAGCGTTGGAATGCTGTGGGGTGAATCAGATTGGGCAGGAAGCCTGATGCTTGAGACCGAAATCCGATAAAGAAAGGCGCATAAGCCAACAATACAATGACAGTAAATGCGACACCCATCTTCACCAATGAGAACCAGTCGCGTAAATACAAGCGTCCCGTACCGTTATGGAAGAGTCGGCGTAACGCCTCTGCCCCGATGATGGCAAACACATAGATGGGTCCATCCCATGTGTTGAGGAAGACCAAACCACCGATACAAATGCTATAGAGCAAAATCTCATAGCGTGTCGGGTCACGTCCGACAAGTAAGACATTCAATGCCAAACCAATGAGCATTACCGCAAAGGGCAAGGCTAAAACATGGGGATGATTATCGGAGAGCAAGAAACTAAACGCAGGGAATTCATCAATTGGCTGGGCATGGGTCGCCACTGTGCCATCAAGGTTGTAATCTGTCAGCACCCGACTTGCGCGGAACCACCACCAACTGCCCCATGTCATTGGGTCATTGATGAACACACCATCGTCATCCGGCACATAATTCGGTACTGTTACAGTTCCGCCATCTTGCTCGAAGGTCGATTCGCCAAAGAAAGAACGTTCTTGTGTCCCCCAAAAGTTGAGATAACTTTCAGGAACCGACTTTGCTTGATAGGGAATTTCAATCAGGGGGGCTTGGAAATTACTCATCAAAATCAAAAAGGTCATCGCCAATAACCCTGTGAGGATGGGTGTGCGATGTTTTTGTGTGGATTCAACAGCGATGCGTCCTAGTCGGAATGCCCTTGACCGTACTAGATTATAACTCACGCCAAATGCCGTTAACCCTGTGAGTGCGAACCACATGGCAATTGTCATATTGAAGCCAACGGTACTGGGAACACCACTCATCATCGACAACATGGACGACATGACATAGCCCTTGTAGTAATAGCTGATGGCATAGCCCGACATCCATGGGTCATTTGGCGGGAAGGTTTCGCTCCGTTGTACGGCACTCAAAAAGGCGAGTTCCATTGGTTTTTCGGTGGCGGTGATGTTATTTTGATGCGCTCGGAAGACTGCCCAGCCAAAGAGTAAGACCAGAAACAGAATTTCGGCGGTGATGATGACCGAGCGATTTTCTTTGAGCCAGCCAAGCCAGTCAATTCGTCGTCCAAAGCGGAAATAGACCATCAGCGAAATGGACAATGAGAAGAGCCACGCCAGTACAATGCTACCTGTTGTGTTGCGGAAGAAGCCGAAACTTGCCAGCAACCAGAAGATGAACGTCACCAACAACATGCCGATAGTACGGGCAAGTGTGTAGCCTCTATCCGGTAAGCCACCTAGCAATCGCCAGCATAAGGGAATCACAGCTCCACCTGCCAGCGTGACCAAGAGCCACCAACTGAGGATTATCCAAACTTCACGACCAAACCATTCCCAAAACACTGCCATCGAAACTTATTCCCCTAGACTGAAGGCTTCAACTTCTGCCCCATTGACTTGATAAATCTTGCCAACGCCCTCTTCAAAGACGAGCGTCAATAAGCCCATCTCCACCATTTCATCAAACTTGGCGAGTCCCTCTTCTGAGGCATGCACCGCTTCCAAGCCACTGACAATAATATATTGAATATCGTAGAAGCGTAACATCTGTACCGCATCTTCTATGGATGGTGAGTCATAGAAGGACATAATATTCGCTGCCCGTTGGTCAACCAAACGTGGTAGCGGGTCGAAGGTGCGTTGTTGCCGTTGATGATGATTCCAACCAAGCACACTGGGTAAGCCCGTATTGATGGTAATGCGCCCATTCCAATGATACTCACTGCCAGCACGTCGCCCTTCAATGATGACCGGACTGCCTTCAACATTCTCTTGCAACCAGCGAATAATCGCATAATCCACCGACAAATCAATTGTCTCACCTGTGTTGGCAAGTGTATTGCTCTCGTAGTGGGTAGCATATTTCATATAATCCATGCCATCCAATGTTAGGGGAGTCTCAGGAGCCATGCGATCTACAGCCCGTCCACGAGTCGCCATAAAGGGGTACATCGCCGCAATCGTCGTCAGAAGTATCAAAGGAATAAACCACAACCAGCGCGTTTTGCGTGACCATAATTCGGCACTATCGAGTAACCATGCAAATGCCGCGCCACCTGCTACACTCAAGAGCAACCACGCTTGGATATAGAACTTAAACACGGTATTTTGTCGTCCGATGTCGCCATCAATAACGATGAATTCCACACCAAGAGTCAAGGCTAAGGCGAAACCCGCCAACACGAAGACAAATTGCATCGCGCGAGATTGATTGGGACGGAAGAACAGCACCGCTATCCAGATTATCAACGGGACAGTAAACAACGCGACTTGATAATCTAATGCACTCACTCCGAGAAGGACGATGGTCAAAACGCCTGCACCAAAGAGACCCATACTCAGCCAATTAAAGGTGCCACGCAACGCACCCATTCTCGCCACATTCAGCCAACGCCACGTCTCCCAGATGAGAAGTGAGACAATCAAGAACAAAAACAAGCCGTGAATATCAAAGTATGCCCAAAGCGGAGTCTTACCACCTGTCCATGGACTGATGCTGTTATACGTCGCGGCGTACCATGTCGAATACGGAAGCACAAACAGGAAGGATAATCCTGTGAAACCAATCACCGATGTGAAGAAGTCCACAGCCGATGCACGATTGAATATCCAGCGCACCGCAATCAATCCAGCAACCAAAGCAAAGGCAAGCAACAAAACCAGTCGCCCTGCACGAAGCACCTTCGATAAGGCATCACCAAATTCGACTGCTGGTGTAATTTGCCCTAAAGCAAGCGTGAAGACAGCTAGTCCTGCGCCCAAGCCACCAAGTACGACTAACCAGTAACCCATGCCGTCAAAGTCCGACATCGTCTTACGCCAGCGTACCCACCACGCATAACCCATCCCTACAATTGCAAAGATGAGGAAGGACGGCCAATCCCATGTATTCGTTGCACGAACTAAACCTACCGCCAATGCACCGATTGCTATGGTCAAGAATCGCTCATACTTACTGCGGGGGTCATTGGTTGCCAAGAGCAATTCATTGAATAAGAAGAGCATGATGAACAACAAGACAGGCATGTTAATCATATGGGCATGAAGGTCACCATAAAGGAAAGTGAAATAGGGCATCTCAGTAATAGCATTACCCTCGACACCTGCCGTTTCTGCAAGAACACGCGACGGACCCCAATACCAACGGTCAGAGCCAATGGGGAGAGTCTCGCCACCAATGGCTAAGGCAGTCCCGCGTA
>JANQRM010000631.1 GCA_028284565.1 Anaerolineae bacterium
CTGTATCTGCCGAATCCGTAACATTGGTTGATGCCATCAAAATACCGTCAACATCATACAAATCTAACTGCGCCCGCAAGCCCGGATTGCCCCACGGACCCACACCTACCGTAATCGTCTCACCTGCTACGGCATAAATCGAAAACTGAGCAAAATCGCCACTTCGCTCCAAATTGCCGATTACGGGTACGTGGTCTTGCAGTCGGTTGCCTCGTATAGCCGGACTCAGCGTCGGTGTTGCAAACACAAATTCGCGTGTCGGTGTACTGTCCGGTGCATCCAACGTCGGCAATGCCACCGCCCCCGTATTCATGGTTAATGAATAGGTCCCGAAGAAGCCACTCCCCGTCACTTGCAAGATATACAACCCATCCGACAGCACACGAAAATTACGAATCATCGCATTACGACCATTCCCACTGTTATCGTCCATCGCCATCGGATTGCCATCAGGGTCAAACAGTGTCAAAAACGGGTCAAGCGTCCCATCCACCCGCCCAAGTTCGATATTGAATATCTGCCCCGCAGTCACGTCTAACGTATAAATATGCTCTGGCTCATCCTCATCCAGCACACCACCGCGTTCTTCACCCATCACCAGCTCACTGATATACCGTCCAAATTCACTGTAGGGTGGTGTTGGTGTCGGAACCCCCACCACTTGCGGTATGGGAGTTGGTGTATAACTCGCTGGATTCACTTGGTCAGCATAACCCAAGCCAATGTCATATCCCCCCGATGCGCTGTTCGTTAAATCAACCCGCACCGTATACACGCCATCTATCGACAAAGTAGTCTCAATTGCCGTATCGCTCAACATTTCTGTGCCAGCTGGATCAAAGAGAGTTAACACCGTATCAACCAAGAGGCTGACGGTTCGTATTGTAATTTTGTCTCCACCCTTTGCCACGAACTGCCACACATCAGTTGGGTTGGATGAAGGAGTCAGCACGCCTGTTTCTACCTCCCAAAAATCTAACAAACGGATTGGCTCACCGTCAATCACAAACAAAGTTGGGGTCACTATTTGAGCAAGCGTTGGGAGGGGTTCTTCTGCTCCAGCCGTAGAACAAGCACTAAACAACAAACTACAGAGAACGACGAGACAGCGATTCATAAGCAAGCTAAATATCAATTTCTGGTCACAATCGCACTACTATAACGCGCTCTCCCCAAATTCACATAGTACATTCGGTATTTCCTGAACTAACATGGTTACTCGCCAAATACCTCGCCTGCTTACGTTCAATAGCCGAATATGGAGTGATATGCAGTGGCAGAGCAAACAACGTAAAAAGCGCAACCAATTTCGTCAATAATGGAACTGTAAGAAAATCTAACTTGTTATTTTCTAAAAGCTGACTTGCTGACAAGCTGATTCCTAATACCCGATGCAGATGCATCACATGAAAAGGGCTTTCTGTGATAGAGTGATACAGAACGTATGTTTTTCAAAGTTTAAATCCTGATGGCTGATGACTGACCCCTGAAAGCTCAATTGCACCTTAACAATACTGAGAGCTGACCTGCTGACCGCTGAAATGCTAAGAATCTGATGTCTGAAATCTAAAGCAAACCCAAAATCAACTTTATCTGTCGTTACGACTGGAACGCGCCTCCCAACCGTCGAAAACATATATCATCCGCGCGACGGGAAACATTGCGACAAATAACCTTGAAACGAAACCCTAACTTTCAGATGATAACAAAACTAAACACCTACATGACAACGCATCGACTATAATAGGTCCTAGAGGAGTAGGGGATACGTGAATCCAAACGAGCGACTACAACAAGGCGTACAAGCCCTCCGTGATGGCGACCTAGCACAAGGACGAGATATTGCCTTGCAACTCCTCAAACAAGACGACACCAACGAACAAGTCTGGCTCCTCCTCGTCAAATCACTGACGGACCCACAAAAACAACGTATCTGTCTCCAACACATCCTAACACTCAACCCAGCCAATGCCACAGCGCAACGCTGGCTTGCACAACTTGCTACCGTGCCGACACCACAACAACTCACGACAGCGCAACGTCAACAAATTCAAAAATGGGAAAAAGAAGCCAAAGTCTATCAAAAACGGCGGGACGATAGCTCTGCACTTAACCGTTGGCATCAAATCCTTCGACTCCAACCTGACCATGAGAATGCCTTGCGCTATGCTATCCCTCACTTAATGCAAAGTGGACAAGTCCGCGCATCCCAAAAATTACTGGATAATGCCGTTGCCTTTGGCACACAAAATGCCTCAATTGTGCTGACTGCTATCGACCTCTATCGCAATCAAGGCAATCACAGCCGTATCGATTCGCTTTATGAACATCTGGTCACGCTCAATAATGTCCCGACCAAAGACTTGCTGAAGATGGTTGAAGACCTTGAAAAACGTGCGGCAGGATTATGGATCATTCGGCTACTCGATCAAGCCATCACACACAAACCCACCGACCAACAATTGCTCAATCGAATGGGAGACCTATTAAACAAACAAAAGATGCAACAAGAGGCACTCAACTTTTTCGAGCGTTCTGTCCAAGTGAATGCTCAATCAAAGCAAGGTCGCTATGCCGACAAACAACTCTCCAATTCAGTACCCGTTATCACTGACTCAATACGTGGAAGCATCGGCTTGGCTTGGCGTGAAGCCATTGGGATAACCCTTGTATTCTTCTTAATGGCATTTCAGGATGCCGGACTCAACATCTCACAAATGACACTTCGCCATATCTTAGGGATAGTAATCGCTCTGGTCGGAGGATACCTTGTTGTGACTGCCACAACATCCCCTCAACAACATCCCATTGCAGGCTGGCTCGGTGGCAAAGTCTCAAAGAAGAAAAACGAACCAAAGCGCAAAGTCAAAACATCCCAAGCACAAAACACGAGTTCTCAAATTCAAGTGCCCACGTCCTTACCCAAAATTCCCACCCTCATCCGCATCATACTGGGCGGATTAGGGAGTGCCATGCTCGTGATTGCCTTTGTACTTGTCTTCGCCACCGCCATCTTCCTGCTCCAGCAAGACACACTCATTCTTGACAGCGACTACTATCGTTTTCTCGATTATTACGAAAGCGTAACTGCCCCATGAATGCCTTATCTTTACGAGTTGTCTCATTTTATGCTGGAAACCTTTTAAACGAGATTCGCCAATGCAAAGGGTCGAAAGAAGTAACTTGTTACTCGGAACTCATCAATCGTTACACACTACAAAACAAAAATACTAACAACCAACAACTAATCACTATCGACTAAATCCCATGCTCTTTCTCGAATACATACTCCTACCCCTCATTCGCTTCATCGCCACCAACCCCCTTGCTGTGGCAGATACCCAGTCGGTACGGTATCGCTCCAGACCATGGATGACTCTGCTTCTCATTGTCGTCAACATAGTCGTCTTCCTCGTCTGGCAAGGCTACTTGGCATTACTCACCGCAAACAACGAACCGCAATTGTTGTCTGCCATCACTCACCTCACTGAAAACTCGTGGCAATACGGCATTCGCGCACCTTATCTCTACGAAGGCTACAGCGTCGGCGCACTTACCAGTATCACCAGTATGTTCATGCACGCAGACATCATGCACCTCTTCAGCAACATGCTCGGCTTATGGGCATTTGGTCGTCGCCTTGAAGACGCTTGCGGCGCATGGCGTTTCCTGCTCTACTTCTTATTAGCAGGTATGGTATCTGGAATCGGAACCGTCATCATTGTCCCGCCCGATAGCCAATTTGGTTGGGACACTCCCGGCATTGGGGCAAGTGGGGCGGTCTTTGGCTTAATGGGAGCTTACCTATTGCTTTTCCCCGCCTCATCTATCAGTTGCTTATGGGGCGTGGGCATCTTCTTTCGCGGGATTTACGTTCTCCTCAATCGTCTCACAAGGGGCGGAATCAGCGACAAATCCAGCCGTGCCTTATGGCGTTGGACAACCGATATTCCCGCCATATTTGTCGTACTCCTTTTCGTCTGGGATGACTTTCTCGATGCCTTTGCCATCATCGGGGAAGGTGCAGAATTACAAGGTGTGAACGTGATTGCTCACCTCACAGGATTCCTTAGTGCCATCACGATTTTCTTTTTCGTTCGCAAAGACCTCCTCAATCGGTATCTCAAAAGACGTAATTTATAATTGTAATTATTTGTAATCTTAATGCTAAATTTCGTCTTTATTCAACTATAATAAAGCTAGAAAATGAAATAAATTGAGAGAGGCGTGAGGCAAAACCTCACATTTATTTCAAATCAGCTTACAAACGACTAATTTTATTAGAATTCGGTTGGTAAATTCTAATGGAATTTTAACTTGTAATGCAAATTTTAAGGTGAAGAAACCGAGTTCTGATGTTATGCTAGCAATCGGACAGGCAGGACAATACATGAGCAAAGCATTGCGGGGCTTAACGGCGTTAATTGTGGAGGATAATCAGGGTGGCAGTACCCTGATGGCTATGATTCTCCGTCGTTTGGGCATCAACGTTTATACAAACGACACCGGAGAAGGCATTCCAGAACTGTTGGAAATCATGCCAGAGTCCCCTCATTTTATCTTTCTTGATCTCTCGCTTCCGCGTCGTACAGGGTTCGAGATTTTAGCATCGCTAAGGCAAGTTCCTGAGCTGTTCGATACTAAAATCGTCGCGATTACTGCTTCTGATCCCTATGAGATGATTCCCAAATGCCAAGAAGCCGGTTTCGATAGCTTCATCCTCAAACCCATCCGACGGGACAAATTTGTTAATCTCATTAATCGTATCCACGCCGGAGAAGTTGTTTGGGATAACCTATACTAGCGCTTTGCATCCATTCGTGAGCGTTCCGATTGCTGGAATGGTAATGCTTACTGAGTCCCCATCCTTCAAAAACTGAGGTGGATTCATAGCTTTCCCCACACCCGACGGCGTACCAGTCAAAATCACATCGCCTGCGTAGAGCGTAAACATTCGTGAAAGATATGAGACCAGCTCAGCAACACCAAAAACCATATCACGGGTGCGTCCGTCTTGCATCAATTGTCCATTCACCTCTGTCTGAATCGTCAATGATTGCGGGTCAGGGATGTCATCAGCCGTCACAATAAAAGGACCCAGTGGACAAAAGGTGTCCAAGCCCTTCGCGCGTGTCCATTGCCCATCCCTCGATTGTAAATCTCGCGCACTCACATCATTGGCAATTGTATATCCAAAGACGAAATCGAGTGCTTCAGCTTCAGACACATTGCGCGCGGTCTTCCCAATGATAACAGCCAACTCGCCTTCCCAGTCAACCTTATTTGTAATAGATGGACTCCACCGAATCGTCTCTTGATGAGCAATCACAGCACTAGGTACGACTGCAAAAATCAAAGGCTTAGTGGGGACATCTGCGCCGACTTCTTGAGCGTGTTCGACATAGTTTCGTCCAATCGCTAGGAGCTTGCTCGGACGCACCGGAGCTAGTATTTTGACCAAATCCAATGCAAGTGAGTCGCCAGTAGTCTCAAAGTTTCCCGCCTCGACAACGGCTTGTATATCACTGCTAAAAAGGGGTTTGATATTGTCTTCATCCACAATACCAACAGCTTCTTGATCGTCATAACTATAACGAACTAGTTTCATGTTGTTTCCTTACAAATTTAGTTGATTAATGTCTCTAGTTTATCCAGACGATGCTCATAAGTGTGGTGCTTGAGAACATGCTCACGCGCCGATTCTGCGATCGTGCCTCGTTCATCCTCGTGAGACAGATAGTAACTAACTTTGTCTCGTAAATCACCTGCCGAATTAAAGGTCACGAGATGCTCGCCCACAGTGAACCATTCGCCAATGCCCGGGCGGTCATCCACAATTTGAAACGCGCCAATCGCCGCCGACTCAAACAGACGCATATTGCCACCATACCGCATGAAATCGCCATGCACATTCAGACTAATCGTTGCACCCGATAATACACGCATCATCTCCTCGCCCAACGCATAACCCCGATGAAAGGCTTGTAGGCTTTTGGGGATGCCATGCACACTCCAAATGCCTAGTTGATAATCAGTCAGAGTTTCTAAGGCTTGAACCCGTTCACTGTACAGGTTATTCGGCACGAGTGTCCCAACAAAGGTGACATCGCAATGGATTTCAGCTTGTTCGGTTTCGGTCACGGACT